>JAUPKO010000425.1 GCA_030837395.1 Actinomycetota bacterium
CATGAGCCACCAGGCCAACTACCTCGGCCGCTACGCCCTCGCCCTGCAGCTCGCCCGCGCCGCGAGGGAAGGCGCCCGCGGCCGGGCCACGCCCCGGACCATGGCCATGTTCACGATCCACGAGGCGCGGGCCCTAGCAAGCATGCGCGATGAGCGCGGCCTCACCCGGGCCATGCGCACCGCCGAGGGCCACTTCGCCCAGGCCGCTGGCCACGACGACCCGTCCTGGCTGTCCTATTTCGACGAGCCCGAGATGCTCGGCGAGTTCGCGCACTGCTTCCGCGACGTGGAACGTCCCGTCCAGGCCATCGAGCACGCCACCGCCGCCATCGAGACCTCGGACGCCGGCTACGCCCGGACCCTTGCCTTCGTCCGCCTGGTGCTCGCCGAGGCCCACCTCCAGCACGGGGATCTCGACCAGGCCCTCCGGATGGCCAGCGAGGCCCTCACCGCGGCCCAACCACTACAGTCCGGTCGCGTGGTCCGCTACCTGCAGGACTTCGACCGATCGCTCCCCGAACGGGGTCCGGCCGTCGCCACCTTCCGCAACGCCCTGACGGCCGCGATCGAGGACTGAGCCGCGCTGACGGGCGTCGTCAGAACGGCCGCCACACCCGCCGGGAGGTGTCGTCCCGCAGCGACCTGAGACGACGCTCGAACTCCTCGGCGACGTGCGGGCCCTCATGGACGTTCTGCGACAGCCAGGTCGTCATGTTCAGCTCCTGGACGTCGCGCAGCACCTCGAACCCAGACCACGCGGTGATGTCCGTCCCGTAGCCGTCGACGAACTGCCGGTACTGCTCATCCGTGACCCAGCGCGCGCTGAGGTACTCCACCCCCGACACCGCCAAGTCCCACTCCCGCTGCCCGA
Source organism: Actinomycetota bacterium (assembly GCA_030837395.1). Taxonomy (GTDB): domain Bacteria; phylum Actinomycetota; class Actinomycetes; order S36-B12; family UBA10799; genus JACJWR01. The sequence continues at coordinate 872 of JAUPKO010000425.1, forward strand.
ACGCGAAGCCCTCGAAGTCGATCAGACGGATCCCGCCGTCGCGCTCCCGCATCAGGTTCTCGATATGCGCATCCCCGTGGACCGGCGACGGCCGCGTCGGGAACACCAGCCCTGCGAGCCTTCCCCGCAGGTCAGCCTCCCTGCCCAGGAGGAACTCCCGGTCCCCGTCGGACAGGCCGACGGCCGCCTCGATCCGGTCCCGGGTGCGGTCCAGGGGCCGCTGCGGGGGCAACTCGAACTCCGTCGGCTTGGGCAGCTCGTGGACGCGGCGCAGCAGCCGGCCCAGGTCGTCGTAGGTCGGCTCGGGACCGGTGGTCTCGATCAGTTCCCAGAACGTGACCGGATGGTCCCCGACCATGACGGGCTGCTGGATCCCACGGACCGCCCGCGCCGCGGGGACCCCTGCGGCCTCCAACCAGCGGGAGACCGCAACCTCCTTCTCGGCCACCGCCCGCCGCCCGTCGCCACGCGCCACGCGGGCCACGACCGGGGCCCCCGCCAAGGCGAAGATGGCATTCTCACCCAGGCGGATCATCCTCGCGCCGCCAGAGGCCAGCCCGACCGCTCGGCAGGCGTCGCCCAGCAATCGCTCAGCCAGGCCCGAGGAGAACCGCGACCCGGCCGGGTCGCCCACGGGCAGCGACCCCGCCGCCTCACTCATCCGCACAACGCTCCTCGGCAACAGCGGACGATCACACCCGCCAGCCTACGGCGACGGGCCCCTCGGGCATCCGGGAACGTATCCTTCCCTGGACTACGCCACCGCCGACTAGGGAGGCCCCCTTGACCCCGAGCGTCAAGCGCGAGGAACCCCCCTACCTCCAAGTCGCCCGCCACCTCCAAGACAGCATCGAGCGCGGCGAGCTCCGCCCCGGCGACCGTGTCCCCTCCGAACGCGAGATCGCCCAACAGTGGGGTGTATCGCGCGCCACCGCCACCAAGGTGCTCGGAGTCCTACGTGCGGGAGGCCTGGTCGAGGCAAGACGTGGCAGCGGAACTGTGGTCCGCTCCAGTGCGGGACTCGGTGATTTCCAACTCCGGTGTCAACGGTCCGGGGTAGTCCTGATCCACCAGCCCTGTTCCGAACAGTCACCTGTGCAGACGCTCAAAGACGCCCTGAACTGGGCAGAGAGTCATCGCTGCCCCCCAGGTTCGCCCATCTGACGAATCTGCCTTTGGTGGTTCAAGGCGGCCGCTCGCGCCGGCGTGCGGCGCTGGCGCGCCGGTCCGGCGCACGTCCGAAGGCCCACGGCCGGAAGCCGAAGCCGACGAGCGGTATCGGCAAGGGCCCCGCACCTTCAACTGACTACTTTATGGCAGAATTTGCACAATTGGTAAACGTAGGACAACGCGACCAGGTACAGGCCACCAGTACGCTCGGCCCGAGCGCCAATTCTTGCATTCGTAGCACAGTTGGCGCGATGCCATTCTTTCCGGGCCTTTGGTCTCTCTGCTGATTGATCATCACCCGAGTAGGGTGTGACAACGAATTGCCAACCGAGAGATCGATACGCCAAGAACCCGGAGTAGGCAATATGTCTTTCTCTGCGACATCATATGAAACCGTGGTTGACGGCTCGCCCATAATTCTTGATGGGGACACCCTCACTCTCTATCACGGCGACACAAGCGGCCCATCAGAAGTCATCCATCAATCTCATCCAACTTCATTTGAAAGCAGCCAAGAGACTACTCACTACTTCCGCAGCTTGGCCCTGATCCTGAACAACTCATGTAACCTTGCCTGCAAATACTGCTATGCAGAGCAGGGCGGATATGACATGCCGGGCCGACGCATGAGCCCTCAAACGGCACACATGGGCATAGACCGACTCATCGGATCCGTTCGACAGAACCGTGGTGAAAGCCTCACGGTCGGATTCTTCGGTGGCGAGCCCATACTTTCATTCGACCTAATCGAAGATACTCTCGACTATGCACGAAAGCAGGTACCCAGAGACATCCGAACCACCTACCTCCTCACCACGAACGGCACGGCTCTTCGGGAAGACCACGTCAAGACTCTCGAAGAAAACGCCGTCCGTACTACCTTGAGTATCGATGGAAATCAAGCGGCGCATGACAGTAATCGTGTCTTCGCCAATGGTAGGGGGTCCTATGCGCAAACTGTCCGAGCGATCCACCTCCTCCAGGGCAGAGTGCCGATTCAGGCAAGAATCACTGTCTCTTCAGGCAATGTAGATATCCAGGACTCCATTACATCTATTCTCGCTATTGGGTTACGAAGAATTACCTTTGCTGTGGACTCTGGAATAAGCGACGCAGATTTCGAAACCTATCTTCGTTCCCTTGATTGCTTCTTCGTGAAGTATGCAAGCGACATCAAGAACGGCACGTACTACGATGTGACCAACATTACTCAGCCGATGCTATCAATAGCCATGCACAAGAAGAAGAGGGCTCACTGCAACGCTGGGGTAGCCTACCTCGCCCTCTCGGCTGATGGCCAATTCTACCGCTGCCATAGATTCACTGGCCACAAGGAGCAGTCGCTTGGTCGAAGCAGCTCCGTCACCGGGGTCACAATTAGGGCTAGCCGTCAAGAACGACTCAATAACCTGGGAGAGTCAGCCGCAAGTCGGTCAACCGACTGCGCAGCATGCCCATTTGTGTACCTCTGTGGAGGAATCTGCTTTCACGAAGCTCTGCTTTCGACCGGCTCAGAATTCAAAACGATCCCTCGGGAATGCCGCCATCGAAGGACCATCTACCAGGGTGTCGTCCGACTGCTCGGCGGTATGACTTCCCAGCAACGCAGAGACTGGCTTCTCTCGCTGAGGCAACTATGGACAAACGAAAACAGAGAGGAGGTGATTTCAAGATGAGGGAACTCGATTTCGGGCTCAGCACTGCCGAACTCATCCTCCTCGGACGAGCAGCCGACCAAGCTCGTGTCTCGTGTGAGGGTGGCTCCGAAGGCGACCTGGGCTGATGCACGGGGAGGGGGTGTAAGTGCGCCCTCTCCCCTTCACCACCAACCATCGGTGGCGTTCCCTGCATGCCTCGCTTTGGTGTAGAGGGGACGAACGATGCCGTGCTCTTCGTAGCGTAATGAATCGGGTGATCGGGCCCGAAGTAGCTCCAAGGTAGTCCCGTTTTCCCTGTGACTAGAAGTTGGCTACGGCGTCATAGATGGTACCAACATGGCACCCCACGAGCCGTGCGTGAAGTCGCAATGCCTCTTCGTCAGTTAGTGAGCAAATTGCATCGCACACGACGCGAGCTCGGGTTTCTTCCGACAGCGTTCCTCGATTGTCAAGATCTTCAATTTCATCTCGAACCCACTCCGGCAAGATTACGTAGCGACCGCGGGGTGAGGATCGATCGAGCGACTCCATGAATATGTCAAAGAGGGCGGATATCACTGCGGCTTGGCCATGTTGCTGAGAGGCAAGCGATGGATCTGCGATGAGGTATCGCCAGGTCAGCTCCTTCAGGGCCTTGACTTCCAACCTAATTTCTGGCGGAATGCTCAGTTCCCACGTCGGTTTATCAGTTGAGCTACCAGTAACCTTGATCTGTGTATTTTGGATATATCGATTGACCAGCACTGAAACGAAACTCTTGAGGGCTACCTTCCGCTCGCGGGCAGTTGCTCGAGGTCCAGCGGGAGCAAAAGTCTCCTCAATTACTCCTAGTGCAAATCTAATGCCGCCCAGATCTACGTTGTCCCCCTGAGCGTTCCATCGTCGGCACACCCACTCCGCGAACTCATCCAGATCTTCATCCGAGGACGCCAGCAGAGCAAGAGGTACCAGCCGTGCTCGATAGAGATCCTCCACATCGTGGACGGCGTAGGTAATGTCGTCGGCCCAGTCCATGATGGCCGCCTCTAGGCTCTGGCCTGCTCGCCCGAGCTCCGGCTCTCCAGGGCCCATCAGCTGTCGTGCATGTTTGAAGTCGGCCCATTCGGATCGGTATGAGCCCCACTTCTTGGACTTCTTGGGATCGGTTTCGTCTCTAAGCCAGGGGTACTTCAGAATTGCATTCTTGGTTGCCCTGGTGAGGTCGATTCCAGGGTGTTCAAGGCGAGCAACCGACAGTCTGGTCACTATCCTGAATGACTGGGCGTTACCTTCGAAACTATCTTTGAAGCCCAGATCATTCATGCGCCCTTGTAGCACTGCCTCAGCCGCGTGTCCGAATGGAGGATGTCCTAGGTCGTGGGCGAGTGCGGCGGCCTCAACAACGCTCGAATCCAGGTGCAGCCCGGAGGGTGTTCCGTCCTTTAGCTCGATCCCGGATTCGCTAGCTAGTCGCTGTGCGTCGCGGCCCAGCTTCTCCGCCAAGCGTTGCCCAATTTGAGCAACCTTAAGTGAATGGGTTAGGCGGTTATGGAACGTCCGCCCCTCCATTGCGGAAACAACCTGGGTGACACCGGCTAGGCGCCGAAGGGCAGATGAGTACAATATTCGATCGCGATCGATCTCGAAGTTATTCCGATTATCTGTTGGCGTCTTGAGGTGCAGTCGATCTAGCCTGTTCGTTGGCATGGCGACCTCTTTCTGAGAGGGCGTTTGATTTGAGTGTTTTGTGACTTGTGTGCTAATAGGTGTCTCGCCAGGTTGGGGTTGTTTCGTCCGTTATGCGCCGGG
>JAUPKO010000426.1 GCA_030837395.1 Actinomycetota bacterium
CAGATCCAGGGAGAGTGTCGGGCGCAGGTGTGCCCGACAGGTGCCACCAGGGTAACCGCGCCGAGGTGCCATCGGTGCGAGGACTCTGCCAAGGTGACCCACATGACGCAGCAACCACCCGCCGCCCTGGTGTCCCGCCGGGACCCCGCATTGTCCGCCGTCGTCACAGCCGTCACGCCCCTGCCCGGGGTCCGGGCGGGCTCAGCATTGGTGCGCCACAGTGGTCGCCTGCTGCTGGCCCAGGATGACGACTACACGCTGTTCTGGATCGACATCGACGCGGTGCCACCAGGCACGACGTCGCTGCCCCTGCGTGGGGAGGTCGGTGCCATGGCGAAGGCGGAGAAGCCCGACTTCGAGGCGGCGACAGCCCTGCCGGACGGTCGGATCCTGGTGATGGGATCGGGCTCGGCCCAGACTCGTCGCTCGGTGGTGCTGCTGACGCCGGAGACTGGCACCTTCGACCTGCACGACTCTGGCCGGGTGTACGACTTGGTGGGTGAGTCGATCGGCCATGATCTCAACTTCGAGGCGGTGCTGCCCATCGACGGGGGTCTGCGGCTGTTCCATCGGGGCAACAGCGGCGACGGCGATGCCACCGTGGACCTGATCATCGAACCCGAGCGGCCGCAGGAGGCATCGGTGGCCAGGGTGGTGCGCTGGTCGCTGGGGACCGTCCCCGGCGAGAGCCGCGAGGTGCCCCTGACGTTCACCGATGCGGATATCGACCGGCACGGACGGCACTGGTACGTCGCCGCGGCGGAGGACACCCCGAATGCCATTGATGACGGCCCTATCGCCGGATCAGCGATAGGCGTGCTGACGGCCACCGGCGGACGGTGGGCGCCGATTCGGGAGGCGGACGGGTCGATCAGCGTGCGCAAGTACGAAGGCCTGGTGGTGGACCCGGATCTCGCGGGGGCCTGGCTGGTGACCGATCCGGACGACGAGCACCTCACGGCCGAGTTGTGCCGCGTGGCCTTGACCGGCTGGGAGCCGGCCACCCTCGACTGACCAGGGACCCGACTGGGGACGTTCGCCCGACGCCCGGCGCCACCTACCGCGCCGGGAAGGGGCCCGCCTTCGGCAGCAGGCTCGGGACCGGTCTGCCCAGTTGGCCACCGAGCCACTCTGCGGACCGACACAACGCGTCCAGATCAAGGCCGGTGTCGACCCCGGAACGCTCCAAGGCGAAGACGAGGTCCTCGGTGGCGATGTTGCCGGTCGCGTTCGGCGCGAAGGGGCAGCCGCCGATGCCACCCAATGAGGAGTCCAGCACGGTCACCCCCGCCTCATAGGCGGCCAGCGCGCTGGCGTACCCGGTATTGCGGGTGTTGTGCACGTGCACCCGCAACGGCACCGTTCCGACGACGTCGCGCACCGCGGCCACCCGTCGATGCACATCGCGCGGGACGGCCACGCCGATCGTGTCAGCGATGGCGATCTCCCCAACCCCGGTCGCGGCCAACTCGGCGGCGATGTCTGCCACCCGCTCCACCGGCACCTCACCGGTATAGGGGCAGCCGAACGAGGCCGACATCGTCACAGAGGTCGCCAACCCCGCTGCCTGCGCCCGGGGGACCACCTGGGCCACGGTGTCGATGGCCCCGCGCGAGGGCATCCCCTGGTTCCGCTGGGAGAACTCGTCGGTCACCATCACGACCAGGTTGATCTCGTTGAGGTCCGTGGCGGCAGCCCGTTGGAAGCCGCGGGCGTTGAGCACCAGGCCGATGTAGGAGGCAGCCCTCTGCGGCAGCCCGGCGATGACCGCCTCCGCGTCGGCCATCTGCGGCACCCGCGCGGGATTGACGAAACTCGCAACCTCGATGCGCCGCACCCCAGCCGAAACGCAGCGGTCGATCAGTTCGATCTTCGTCGCGGTGGAGAGCAGTGCGGGGTCGTTCTGCAAACCATCCCGCGGTGAGACCTCCACGATGGTCACGCCGGGAGCGTGCGAATCAGCCATGCAGGTCAGGCTACGACTGCCCGCCGACGGCGGTCGCCGCCGCCCCGGACGGGGCCGCAGACCACGTCGGCAGCGCCCGCGGCGGGTGGCTGGCGACCAGAGAGCGCCACGTCACCCGCTCCCGAACCCCCCACCGCCGGACGACCAGATACAGCCCGATTCCCGAGCAGGTGGCCAGGAAGTGCCCCAGGTTCCAAATCGACTGCTGGACCACCAGCGGCAGCACCACCCCGATGCCCAACCCAGCCCTGAACCACCACCGCCACTTCGCGCTGACCAGGAACAGATAGGCCCCGCAGGTGCCCACCATGACGTAGCTGACCCCCACGTCCTGGGTCACCACGATGCTCTTGTGCAGCATGCCCAGGTGAACGGCGACGGCCTCCACCCCCACCGTCAGCAGGGACCCCAGCACGTGCGACCCAGCGCCGACGAGCAGCACCCGGGCTGACCCGATGCGCTGCTCCAGCCGCGCCGTGATGAGCGCGAACACCACGACGTAACCGATGTAGAAGAAGCCGTAGTCGGCCACGATGAAGGCGCTGCTGAACAGCACCCGCACCGGATCGTTCAACACCCCCACTAGATTGGTGCTGTTGAATCGGTTGATCATGCTGTCCAACATGTCCGGCGTGCCCTGGAAGATGACGGTCGTCACCGTCCACGTCGCGACGTAGACGAAGGTCACCGGTGCGGTTGTGAACCACGTCCGCAACGCTTGCACCCACGGGTCGCACGAGCGGTAGAGGCGCACACTGCGACCCTCCGGCGCCCGTGCCGCCAGATGCTTGACGACAAACCACGCCACCGCCAACACAGCGCCCAGCACCACCCACCCAAGCACCGAACTGGGCGTGGTGTTGACCGCCGCCCGGGCCACCCGGTTGGCGTACTGGGGGTTCTCCTCGAGGTAACGCGCGAGGTCACCCGGGGCGGGCACGAGCATGGGGCTGGGGCTGGGGCTGGGCGCAGCCTCGCCCGGTGCCCCGGAACCCGGTTGCAGCCACACCGACATCCGCGTGGCGACACCCAGCAGCACCACCTGACTCACGTGCGGGGAACCGTGATCCCCTTGCCGATCACCACAATCCCGCCGTCGGACACCGTGTAGTCGTGCTGTCGGTCGCCGTCGAGGTCCACCCCGAGCTGTGCGTGGTCCTCGACGACGCAGTACTTGTCGAGCACTGCGTTGCGCACCACGGCACCAGGGCCGATCCGCACGCCGGGCATCACCACACACCCCTCGACGTAGGCGCCCGAGGCGATCCGCACATCCGAGGCGATCACCGAGTTGCGCACATGCGCGCCCGAGACGATCGTGCCGGCACCCACCATGGACTCGTGCGCGTTGCCGCCCTCGATGAACTTGGCCGGGGGCAGCGGCGGCAGGTTGGTCAGGATCGGCCAGTTGCGGTTGTAGAGGTTGAACACCGGGTGCACGCTGACCAGGTCCATGTGGGCGTCGTGGTAGGCGTCGAGGGAACCGACGTCGCGCCAGTAGCCGTGGTCGCGTTCGGTCTCACCCGGCACGATGTTGGCGTCGAAGTCATATACCGACGCCATCCCCTGCGAAGTGAGCATGGGGATGATGTTGCCGCCCATGTCGTGCACGGAGCCCTCGTCGCGGGCGTCGACCCGCAACGACTCGACCAGCACCTCGGTGCTGAACATGTAGTTGCCCATCGACACGTACGACTGGTCCGGTGAACCTGGGATCGCCGGCGGGTCCTCGGGCTTCTCCAAGAAAGCGTCGATCTTGACCCCGTCGGCGGTCTCGATCACGCCGAACTGATCGGCCTCGGAGCGTGGCATCCGGATGCCGGCGATGGTCACGCCAGCGCCGACCTCGATGTGGTGGTCGAGCATCTGCCGGGGATCCATGCGGTAGACGTTGTCGGCCCCGAACACCGCGACGTAGTCGGGCTTCTCGTCGTACACGAGGTTGAGCGACTGATAGATGGCGTCGGCGGACCCGGTGAACCACCGCGGGCCTAGGCGTTGCTGCGCGGGCACCGGGGTGATGTAGTCACCCAGCAGGGTCGACATCCGCCAGGTCGTGGTGATGTGACGGTCCAGCGAATGCGACTTGTACTGCGTGAGCACACAGAGCCGAACGAAGCCGGCGTTCACCAGGTTGGACAATACGAAGTCGATCAGGCGATAGGAGCCACCGAACGGAACGGCGGGCTTGGCCCGGTCGGCCGTCAGGGGCTGCAGGCGCTTACCAGCGCCACCGGCGAGGACGATACCTAGGACTTTCGGCTGCTTGCGCACGCCTCAAACCTAGCCTGTATTCCGTGCCGTTCGCACGCCCATCGCGACTACTTTGCCTCTACGCTGGCGGTCGTGAGAGCAGCTGTCATCACCAAAGAGTGGCCCCCGAGCAACTACGGCGGAGCCGGTGTCCATGTCGAGTATCTCGTGCGTGAACTGCGCACTTTGATAGATGTCGACGTCCATTGCTTCGGCGAGCCCCGGCCCGACGCCACCGCACACGAGGTGCCCGCGAATCTGGCCGGCGCGAATGCGGCGATCGAGACCCTGGGGGTCGACCTGGACATCGTCGCCGGCCTGGCCGACGTCGACGTCACCCATTCCCATACCTGGTACGCCAACCTCGCCGGACACATTGGCGGCCTCATGCAGGGGGTGCCGCATGTCATCACGGCGCACTCGCTGGAGCCACGACGGCCGTGGAAGGAAGAGCAACTCGGCGGCGGCTACCGGGTGTCGTCCTGGGTCGAGCGGACATCGTATGAGAACGCCACCGCGATCATCGCCGTGAGCCACGGCATGCGTGCCGACGTGCTCGACTGCTACCCCGGAGTGGATCCGGCCAAGGTGCACGTGGTGCACAACGGCATCGACACCGCCCAATACACACCGCAGACCTCCACTGCGGCCCTGACCCGGCTGGGCGTGCCTACCGACAACCCGTACGTGTTGTTCGTCGGGCGCATCACCCGGCAGAAGGGCATCAACCACCTGCTGGCGGCCGCTAACGACTTCGACCCGGGTATCCCACTGGTGCTGGCGGCATCCTCGCCGGACACCCCGGAGATGGGCCGCGAGGTCGCCGAGGCGGTTGACCACCTCAATGCCACCCGCGGCGGCGTCTACTGGCTCGACTCGCAGTTGCAGCGTTCGGACGTGATCGAACTGCTCAGCCACGCCCTGCTGTTCGCCTGCCCGTCGGTGTACGAGCCGCTGGGCATCGTGAACCTCGAGGCCATGGCCTGCGAGACGCCGGTGGTGGCCAGCGCGGTGGGCGGCATCCCCGAGGTCGTCGTCGACGGCGAGACGGGCCTGCTGGTGGACTACGACGCCGAGGACGCGGCCGGCTTCGAGGCGGCCATCGCACAGGCGGTCAACACCGTCGCTGCGGATACCGCCGCGGCCGCCGCCATGGGTGTGGCCGGTCGCGAGCGCGCGGTGTCGCAGTTCGGCTGGCACGCCATCGCCGAGCGCACCGTCGAGGTCTACCGCGCCGCCGGCGCGGCTGGCTGATCCCCACCACGACCGGCACATCGGTTTGGCCGTCGGGTCGCGCTGCGGTGCGGCTGGGGCCTAGGGTTGGCGGCGTTGCTCACTCAGGAGGCACTCATGCCAGTCGGGCCGGTCGAGGTCATCGTCGTCAAGTTTCCCGGCAGCGAATTCAACGGGGACATCGCCCCCGCTCTCGCTGACGTGGTCGAACAGGGCGACATAAGAATCCTGGACCTGGTGTTCGTGGTGCGCACCTCCGAGGAGGAGATCGAGATCATCGAACTCGACGACCTCGAAGATGACGCCGTGGAGGAGTTGAGCGAGGGCACCGGCTCGGTGGTCGACCTGCTCAGCGACGAGGACCTCGACTTCATCTCCGACGAGCTGGAGGTCGGCTCGTCGGCCGTGGCAGTCGTGTTCGAGCACGCGTGGGCGGCCCGGTTGGCGGCGGCCCTGCGCGGATCGTCGGGAGAGGTCGTCCTGGACGAGCGAATCCCGGCAGATGTGGTGGAAGCGGCGCTTGAACTCACCGGCGACGAGGCCTGACGCGCCGGTGCGCGCGGTCCGTGCCGGTGATGTCCTCGGGCGCACCTGACTCGAAGGAGTGGATCGGATGATGGGACGTAGAAGGGGTCGACCTGGCCTGCTGGGCACCATGGCGCGCACGGCGGTTGTGGCGGGTACCGCGACCGCCACCGTGGGCGCCGTCAGCGGGCACCAGGCCAAGAAGCAGGCCCAACAAGATGCCGCTGCGGCAGCGGCCCAGCCGCCGGCTAACTCTGCACCGCCGGCACCCCCGGTGGCCACAGCACCGACCCCCACCGCAACCGCATCTGCTGGTACGACCGGGCTCACGGAGGAGACCATGACCAAGCTCACGCAACTCAGCGAGATGAACGCCTCGGGGGTGCTCACCGACGAGGAGTTCACCGCCGCCAAAGCCCGACTGCTGGGGCTGTAGCGCCATGGCCGTGGACAACACCGGACCGGACCGCGGAGTCGGCTTTCCCGTCGTGGACGGCAAAGCCGGCACGACGACAGTCGGGCGACGGGCCTGCGCCGCTGCCGGCGGCGCCGTCGACAAGCGCCTCGGCGCACGCATCGCCGCCACCTCGGACTGGCGCTCGGACTACCTGCTGCCCTTCCGTAAGATCACCGAGGCCGCAGCCGTCTCTCCACAGGCCGCGCTGGCGGTGAGCACCGCCGGACTGGACTACCTGCGCGACACGATCGAGTTCACCCGGGACGGTGAGTCGGTACCGATCCGCGACATGCCCGAGGTCGACTCCCCTTCCCTGCGCAATGTGCTGGTGCAGGGCTCGGCACGGCCGGTGACGGAACTGGTGGTGCCGTTCGAAGGTCGCCGCCTGGCCGGTGCAGAGCTGTTGCGCCAACTGGACACGTGGGTCGGCGACGGGGTCGTGGAGCCCGGGTTCGCGGAGGCGATCGGCCTGGTGGCGGCCAATCCGGAGTGGCTCAACACCTCGGACGTGCCGGTGGTCGTACTGGGGGTCGGTGCGGAGATGGGTCCGGCGTTCTCGCTGCTGCGGTGGGGTGGCCGAGTAGTGGGTGTGGACCTGCCGAACCCGGCCATGTGGCAGCGGCTGATCTCACGGACCAGGGAATCGGCGGGTTCACTGGAGGTGCCGGTCGATGTTGCCGCCCCCACTGCCCTGGACGATCGCGCGTTGGCGGCGGCTGCGGGCACGGATCTGATCGCCAAGACGCCCGAGGTGCTCGACCTGATCAAGGCAATCGAAGGTCCGTTGGTGCTGGGCAACTATCTCTACGCCGACGGTGGCCTGCACGTGCGGGTTTCGATGGCCGCCGACGCTCTGGCGATGGGGCTGGCCGACCGCGGCGAGGACGTTATGCTCGCCTACCTCGCCACGCCCACCGACGCCTTCGCGGTGCCGTGGCGTGACGTCGAGATCTCCCGTGGGCACTGGCAGCACCGGCGCACCCGGTTGCTGCAGCCGCCGCTGCACCTGATCGGACAGTTCGAGAAGAACTACTCCCACGTGGTCACTGCCGAGGACGGTACCCAGTACGGAATCGCCGACTGTCTGGTCCCGCAGCAGGGGCCCAACTACGCACTGGCCAAACGCTTGCAGCGGTGGCGCGCCGTAGTGGCCCGCAGCGCGGGCACGCGGGTCTCGCTCAACGTCGCTCCGGCCACCCGGACCCGGTCAGTGGTCAAGAACCGAGCCCTGGCTGCGGCCTACGCCGGTGCCCACCGCTTCGGCATCCGCGTGTTCGACCCCCGCACGGCAAACACGCTGAAGGCCGCAATGCTGGTGCACGATCTGCGTAACCCTGCCGCGGCCGCCAACCCTGAGGTTGACCTGGCCAACCCCATGGACCTGTTCTCGCGGGCGGCCAACCATGGCGGGCTGTGGACCACCGGCTATGAGCCCCGGTCGGTGCTGGGCTGCGCCGCGATGCTCGGGATGTTCGAATCCAGGTCTTGACGCACACCCGCGTAGGA
>JAUPKO010000042.1 GCA_030837395.1 Actinomycetota bacterium
CGTGCTGGAGGTGGATCCGGGCGTGTTGCGGCCGGACACTCCGCTGGCGGATCTCGGTTGCGACCCGGTGGCCATGGTGGCCATCGTCGACCTGCTGACCGGCGACGTGGCGGACGGCGATGGTCTCGATAGCCTCGTCGCCGCTGTGCGCACCGTTGGCGATCTGATACCGGTGTGTTGGGCCGGGAGTGCGTGATGGCGGCGGCGGAGTTGACCGAGGCGTTGGGGGTCGAGATCGATCCGGCCCTGCTGGAGTTGGCGTTGACCCATCGGTCGTTCGCCTTCGAACACGGAAACCTGCCGACCAATGAGCGATTGGAGTTCCTCGGGGATGCCGTCCTGGGACTGGTCGTCACCGAGGAGTTGTATCGGCGCCATCCCGAACTTCCCGAGGGGGATTTGGCCCGGATGCGTGCGAGCATCGTCAACGCGCGCGCGCTCGCGCAGGTCGCGCGGACGTTGGGCCTCGGGGAGTATCTGCGACTGGGCCGGGGGGAGGAGGCAACCGGTGGCCGCGACAAACCCTCGATCCTGGCGGACACGGTGGAGGCGGTACTCGGGGCGCTCTACCTCACGACCGGGCTGGCCGAGGCACAGCGAACGGTGCTGATGGTGTTCGGTCCCTTGATCGACCGCTCGGGAGACCTCGGTGCCGGGCTGGACTGGAAGACGAGCCTGCAGGAGTTGGCCAGCCGGTTGGGAATCGGCGTGCCGTACTACCGGGTGACCGCCACCGGGCCGGATCACAATCGGACTTTCACCGCCGCCGTCGAATTCGATGGTCGGTCGTGGGGCGAAGGCGCCGGGTCGGCCAAGAAACATGCCGAGCAGGAGGCCGCCGAAGCGGCCTGGCGGGCACTGACCGAACACGCGGCCGCCGGCGGGGACTGACCCGGTGCCCGAACTGCCCGAGGTCGAGGTGGTGCGGCGGGGACTGGCGCGCTGGGTGGCCGGCAGACGCATAGCCGAGGTCGAGGTGCTCGGCTCACGAACGGTCCGTCGCCATGGACCTGGCCCGGCCGACTTCCGGGACCGGCTGCGGGGTCAGGTGCTGGCGGCGCCGCAGCGTCGGGGCAAGTTCCTGTGGCTGCCGATCCACGGCACCGGCGAGGCGTTGGTGGCTCACCTGGGCATGAGCGGGCAACTGGTGCTGCCGGACTCGGACGCGCCCGCTGAACCGCACGTGCGAGCCCGGTTCGAGTTCGACGATGGGGGACGGGGGTTGCGCTTCGTCGATCAGCGGACGTTCGGGTGGCTCGCGGTGGAATCGTTGGTGGCTGGGGTGGCGGGACGGCTGGTACCGAGGTCCGTGGCGGCGATCGCAGCCGACCCGCTGGAGCGGGATTTCGATCCCTCGGCCACGGCCCGAGCCATGCGTCGACGCCGCAGCGCGGTCAAGGCCGTTCTGCTCGACCAGCAGGTGGTGTCGGGGATCGGCAACATCTATGCCGATGAGGCGCTCTGGCGCTGCCGACGGAACTGGGCCACCCCTGCGCAGCGGTTGCGCCAAGGCGACGCGCTGGCATTGCTGGCGGCAGCGGCCGAGGTGATGACCGAGGCCCTGGCCGCTGGGGGCACGTCCTTCGACAGTCTGTACGTCGACGTTAACGGGCGCAGCGGCTACTTCTCTCGATCGCTGGACGCCTACGGCCGCGAGGGCGAACCGTGCCGGCGTTGCGGGGCATCGATGCTCCGTGAGGCCTTCGCCAACAGGTCGTCGTATCGGTGTCCGCGGTGCCAACGAAAGCCGCGAGGTGGTGTGCGTCACGACCTGCGTGCCGCAGGTATGACGCTCGAGAAGCCTGGATATCTTTGAACCATGGCCCGCACCCTTTTCGCCGCCCCCGTCGACCCCATCACCAGCGCCCAGTTGGCGTCTCTGCGCGCCCGCGTGCGTGAGCTCGAGGCGGAGGTGGCGACCTTGCGCGCGGCGGCCGATCTGGACGAGGAGTTGCGCCGGGTGTCGGAGGTTCGCGCGGCGCTCGCCTGAAGCCCTCCGCCAGCCGGTTAGGCTCATCGCCATGCCGTCTGGGTCGGAGTGTGGCTCGTGTACCTGAAGTCGTTGACGCTGCGTGGGTTCAAGTCGTTCGCCTCGGCCACCACGCTGCACTTCGAGCCCGGTATCACCTGTGTGGTGGGGCCCAACGGGTCTGGCAAGTCCAACGTCGTCGATGCGATCGCGTGGGTGATGGGGGAGCAGGGGGCCAAGTCCCTCCGTGGGGGCAAGATGGAGGACGTCATCTTCGCCGGGACGTCCGGCCGGGCGCCGCTCGGGCGGGCAGAGGTCGCCCTCACGATCGATAACTCGGACGGCGCGTTGCCGATTGACTACACCGAGGTGACCATCACTCGGACCATGTTCCGCAATGGCGGGTCGGAGTACGCGATCAATGGAGACACCTGCCGCCTGCTGGATGTGCAGGAGCTGCTCTCGGACTCGGGAATTGGCCGCGAGATGCACGTCATCGTCGGTCAGGGTCAGCTCGACACGATTCTGCGTGCCACCCCGGAGGAGCGCAGGGGATTCGTCGAGGAAGCCGCAGGGGTGCTCAAGCACCGCAAGCGCAAAGAGAAGGCATTGCGCAAACTCGACGCGATGTCGGCCAACCTCGTGCGGCTGACCGACCTCACCTCCGAGTTGCGCCGCCAACTCAAACCGTTGGGCCGACAGGCCGAACTGGCGCGGCGGGCCCAGGTGATCCAGGCCGATCTGCGCGATTCGAGGTTGCGCCTGCTCGCCGATGACGTCGTGACGCTCTCCACCTCGCTGGCCAAGGAGGAGGCGGACGAAGCGGCCCTGCTGGCGAAACGCGACGAGGTCCATCGTGCCCTGGAGGCGGCCCGTGTCCGCGAGGCCGAGGTGGAGGAGGCGCTCGCCTTCGATGCCCCGTAGCAGGAGCAGGCGCAGGACACCTATGTCGCGTTGAGCGGCCTGCGCGAACGGTACGCCGGGTAGAGATCGGA
>JAUPKO010000427.1 GCA_030837395.1 Actinomycetota bacterium
CACTCGCCCCCTGCTCCTGATCCATGGCCTCGACGACGACAACGTGGTGGCGGCCCACACGCTGCAACTGTCGACCGCGCTGCTCCCCGCAGTCCGCACGCACAGCGTCCTACCCCACACCGCCGTCACCCACATGACCCCGCAGCCGGTGGTCGCGGCCAACCTGATGACGGCGCAGGCGCACTTCCTCGACACTCACCTGCGGCCGCGCGGGTAGCGGCGCGACAGGCCTCCGCCGCGGGGCTGACCGCGGGCGTCCCTTCGGGGGCTGCGGCGCTTGTCCGTGGGCGGCGTGCGGCGTGCGCTGTTTGCCTTCACGCCCCCTACGGCACGCCCCCGCTCCGCCCCGCTCGGTGGACCCGTGGAGCGGGGCTCGCTATGTGCGTAGGGCGAGGCAGCGGGCAGCCAACTCCCGCAGGTCGGCCGGGTCGATGGGAGCTACGCCGTGAAGTTCGACCGCCCGCGCGAACTGGTCGGCGAAGACGCGCACTTGGACCCCGGCGGCGTGCGGCGCCAGGCGTGGCGGCACCACATCAGGCGGCGGGCACTCGGCGCCTGGCTCACCGCCAGTGGTGCCGCAGACGGTCCTGGTCAACCGATCGAACTCGCGCACGAGGTCGTAGGCGCCTTCGGCCAACCGGGCGTCATCGGCCGCCAGCCGGGCCAGCGGCACCGAACTGAGCCATTCGGCGGTTCGGCTCGCCTGGGCGACGACGTCGGCGGCTTCAGCCCCGGCGGGCGACAAAACCGCGCACCTGCTCCCGCGCCCGATCTCGGATCTCCGTGCCATGGGTGAAGGCCGCGATGCGGTAGTCCAGATCGGCCAGCACCGCAGCGGACTTCTTATTGATCGGGAACGAGGTGCACACCATTTTGATCGGCCACGACATCCGACCATTGAAGTTGAAGATCGCATCACCGGTGATCAGCACGCCGGTCTCCGGGTGCAGCAGCGACACGTGGCCCGGCGTGTGCCCCGGCGTGTGGTGCACGTGCAACCCGCCGGCCACGTCCAGCACGTCGCCGTCGGTCAGTTCAGTCGTGACCGGCACGGGCGCGAACCTGCCCGTGATCAACCGACTGTAGACGCGATAGACCACGCTGCCAGCGTCGCCGGGGGCGCCCTCGCCGGCCCGGATGAAGTCGGCGTCGTCGATGTGGGCATGAACCCCGTTTGCGGCGGAGGCGGCCACCATCGCGGCCGCACCACCGGCATGATCGAGGTGGGCGTGGGTGAGGATGATCCGCTGCACGTCCTTGGGGTGTTTGCCGAGGTCGGCGAGACCGGCGACGATCTTCGGCGGCGCCTTGACGATGCCGCAGTCCACCAGCGTCACCGAACCGTCACCCTCGACGAAGGCGAAGGAGTTGATGTAACTGCCCAACGTGGGCAACCGGTACACCGGACCAGCCAGATTGACCGCAGTCATCGCCACACCTCTCGTCGCTGCACAGTAGCGCGATGCGAGCCTACCCACCTGCTGCACAGATGCCTGGCGATCAGGGTGGATGCACCCGTTCGGGGAGCCCCAACCCGGTCGCTTCTGCCACTATCGCGGCCATGTCGACTGTCATCGTCTGTACCGACGGATCCCCCCTGGCCGAGGACGCTGCCCGCACGGGAGTGGCCCTACTGCGGCCCGCCGACTCCCTGCTCCTGGTCACGGTGGTGGAACCCAAGCCGACCGGCCTGGCGGCCACCATGCCCGGGTTCGGCGCTCAACCGGGTATGCCGCCGCCGGTCTCCGCGGACCACTTCGAGGTGATGGCGGAAGTCGTGCGCGAAGGCGGCAATGCGGTGCTCGATCGCACCGCCGCGGCGCTCGGCACGCCTGACGCGGAACGTCGGGTGCTGACCGGCAAACCCGGGGAGGCGATCTGCGCCCTGGCCCAAGAGGTGGGGGCGGACGTGATCGTGATGGCCACGCGTGGGTTGGGCGGCTTCCGCCGAGCGGTCCTGGGCTCGGTGTCCGGCTACGTCAGTCGCAACGCCCCCTGCCCGGTGTTGGTGGTGCCGAGTCACGTCGTGGCGACCGACTGATTCCTGGGCCGCGACAGAATCGCGCCAAGAATTGTTCATCCAGGTGCATCCGAAGCGGGTCTGCGCGCGAATACATAGGTGACACACCCCGACTGAGCCACACCAGTGGCCCTGGACCTGAGGAGCACCACATGCGCACCACCAAGGCACGGATCACCTTCATCGGCTTGGCCGCCGCGGCGTCGCTGACGCTGGCAGCCTGCGGCTCGGACTCCAGCAGCGAGTCGAGCCCGTCCGCCGCCGCCACCTCGGCCGCCGCATCGTCGGCCGCACCCAGCAGCGCAGCAGCGTCACCCAGCGCGGCGATGTCCGACGAGGCAGCAGCCGGCGACATCGTTGCGGTGGCGTCGGCCAACCCGACCACCACCACGCTCGTCACCGCTCTCGACGCGGCAGGCTTGGTCGAGACCCTGCAGGGCCCGGGTCCGTTCACGGTGTTCGCGCCCACCGATGAGGCCTTCGCAGCCCTTCCCGCCGGCGTGCTCGACAAGCTGGTGCAGCCCCAGAACAAGGACGCCCTGACCAAGATCCTCACCTACCACGTGGTGAGCGGGGAGGTCATGAGCTCCGACGTCAAGGCTGGCGACGTGCCGACCGTCGAAGGCCAGAGCATCACGGTGACCACCGACAACGGGGTCACGCTCAACGGAACGGCCAAGGTGGTCACGCCGGACGTCGAGGCCAGCAACGGCGTCATCCACTTGATCGACAGCGTGCTGCTGCCCCCGGACTTCGACCCGGCCACCCTGCAATAGGCGACCCGCCGATGTCCGTCGCGGCGTTGGCGCCCCGTCTGGGCTGCCCACCATGGGACAATCACCCCATGGTGGCAGCGCAGGCGGAGGTTGGGCACGCCTTCGCCGCGGGTGACCCGGCGGCGATGGAGGTCGCCTATCGGCAGTGGGGAGGTCTCGTGCACGCGATCGCCCTGAGGTCGCTGGGCAACCACGAAGATGCCGCCGATGTAACCCAAGCCACCTTCATCTCCGCGTGGCACGGGCGGGCGTCCTATGACCCCGCCCGTGCCTCGTTGAAAACCTGGTTGGTGGCGATCGCCCGTCGTCGTGTGGTCGACCACCTGCGACGGCCCGCCACCAGCGCCGAAGTTCCCATCGCCGAGCCACTGGAACGGGCCG
>JAUPKO010000428.1 GCA_030837395.1 Actinomycetota bacterium
GTCTCGAGGTTGGTGCTGGCGTAGAAGCCCTCCGGGAACACCCCGTCGCTGGGCGCGGGCTCGAGGGTGGCGTCCTTGGGATCCACGGCCGTCACACCGAGCTGGGTGAGGCGGAACATGATCTCGCGCAGCGTGTCCTGATCCGGCGCCTGCACTTCGATGCGCGCGTACGAGTCGTCGTGTTTGGTCCGCCCCAGCACGAACCGCTCGACGACGTATTCACCGCCGGCCTCGAGCACATCGTCGAGGGTCTTGCCCAGCTGCCCGGTGTCGATCACGTGCCCGCGCAATTCGATCTTCTCGGTGATCATCGCCGCTCCTGTCATCCGGGCGGGGACCGTCAGATCACCGCACCATCGTCGTAGTCGTCCGGGTCCCGCTGCCGGGCTTGGGCGATCAGGCCCACGAATCCGCCGATGAACAGCGCGATGCCCAGCAGCGACACCACTCCGCCGCCGAACACTACCGCCCCGAGCACTCCGATGAGGATTCCCAGGAACACCCCCAGCCAGGCCAGCAGGGTGCGCCGGTGCGGCCTGACCAGCGGCGGCGGTTCGGGGGGCACGAAGCGTTCGTCATGGTCAAGCGGGTCGAACGCGGCCGGCGCCGGCGGCACCACCTGGTCCAGGCCGTCCGAGCGCAGGTCTGCGACGATCGCGGCCCAGGCCTGTTCCTCGCTGGGCGGCAGCGTCTCGGGCCGGGAGTCGCTGGTGGCGCCGTACTCGGGCAGCACCCCGCGCACCACAGCCCGCGCGTCGCGCACCTGCGTCCGGGGCACGTAGATGCGCACCAGGGCTTTGGCCATGGTGCCTTCGCGGGCGCCGATGTCCAACCGGTACGGCACTGCCTCGAGCCCGACGTTGGCCATCGCGTCCTGCACCGCCTCGGCCTCGGCCGGTTCGAGGTCGATCAGCGGCACCAGCTCGGGCCGGGTCTGGTCGGGGGTGGCCATGGGTCGCAGCTGCGCCCGTCAGGCGGCGGCGGAGTTCAGGCGCTCCATGAAGGCGACGCTCTCGGCGAAGATCAGTTCGGCGTCGTAGTCCAACGTGGCCACGTGGTAGGAGTTCTCCAACTCGATGAAAGTCACGTCGTCGCTGCCCACATGCTCGAGGATCCACTCGGTGTTGGACGCCTCCACGACGTGGTCCTCGGTGCTGCGCATCACCAGCAGCGGCTGCGTGACCAGGCCGAGATCGTCCTTGACCTGCTTCCACCCCTGCTGTAGCGAGTAGGCGGCCTGCAGCGGGATCTTGGTGTAGCCACCCTCGTCGACGCCGGGCTTCTTGATGTCGTTGGTGATGCCGGGGAAGGCGGGCACGACGCGGCGCAGGTAGGGCAGCAGGTGCCGGTCCGGGCGCTCGGTGTGCACGGCGGCGTTGACGATCACCACTCCCGCGATGTCACGGTTCTTCTCCGCCAGCCGCAGCGCCAGCGAGCCACCCATCGACAGCCCCATGACGTAGACGACGCGGCAGCGCCCGGCCAGGTCGCGCAACTCGCGCTCGGCCTCGCCGTACCAGTCCTCCCAGCGAGTCTTGTTCATCTCCTGCCAGCTCGTGCCATGCCCGGGCAGCCGCGGCACCGACACGGTGTAGCCGGCCTCGGCCAGGTACTGCCCCCACACCTTCATCGACCGGGGGCTGCCGGTGAAGCCGTGGACGAGCAGGACGCCGACATCGCCGCCGTCCTGGTAGAAGGGTTCGGCGTCAGGCAGGAGCGGCATTCGGGACCTCCGGGTCGGGCTGGGTATTCGAGAGTGTGGCGATATCGTCCCACGTCTGCTCTAAGATTCCGACGCTACCCGCTGCACCTTCGCCCGGCGGCATCGACTCCGATTCCCCCGGGCCGTAGGCTGCTGCCTGACCTTCCCGCTCAGCGGCAGGTATCGCGCTGAGGATCGACCTAGGAGAACTGGTGCTCTACTGGCTGCTCAAGTACGTCCTCCTGGGACCTCTGCTGCGCCTCCTGTACCGGCCGCAGGTCAGCGGGCTCGAGAACATCCCGGAGACGGGCCCGGCGATCCTGGCCAGCAACCACCTGTCGTTCTCGGATTCCTTCTTCCTGCCGCTGGTGTGCCCGCGGCGCATCACGTTCTTGGCCAAGGCCGAGTACTTCAACGGCAGGGGTTTCAAGGGGTGGTTCTCACGGATGTTCTTCACTGGCGTGGGGCAGGTGCCGATTGACCGGTCGGGGGCCTCGGCCGCTGAGGACGCGCTCAACACGGGCCTGCGGATTCTGGGTCAGGGCGACCTGCTGGGCATCTATCCGGAGGGCACACGGTCGCCGGACGGGCGGCTGTACCGGGGCAAGACGGGTGTGGCGCGGATGGCCCTGGAAGCCGGCGTGCCAGTGATCCCCGTGGCCATGATCGACACCGAGAAGATTCAGCCGATCGGGTCGAAGGTGCCGCGGATCATGCGGGTGGGGATTCGGATCGGGGCGCCGTTGGACTTCTCCCGGTACGAGGGTATGGAGAACGACCGGTTCGTGCTGCGGTCGATGGCGGACGAGATCATGTACGAGTTGATGGACCTCTCCGGGCGCGAGTACGTCGACATGTATGCCGCGCGGGCCAAGGCCATTGCGGCCGGTGCCAATCCTGGTCCGCCCGAGGCCGATGACCTCGGCGCCCAGCAGGCCGCTGCGGCCTGAGTCTGTCGCCTGGCCCGGCTGTCGTGCAGGACTCGGGGCCTGGGGGCCTCCTGAACGCTCAAGTGGGCAAAGCCCGCCAGTGTCGCAGGGTCCTTGGGCACATCACGCCACATGTGGCGGCATCTGCCCACAGTCCCGGCTCGGATGGCCGGATCTGCCCGCAAAACCTCGGTCGTGGCGGACCTCAGTCCGGTGGGGCGGCGCGGCCACGCCCCCAGCAGTCGAGTGTGGTCCACACGTGCGGACATCCGCGGGGCCATGGAGCACGTAGCCGGGTACATTTCGGATGTGGCCGTCCCGCTGGAACCGCAGACTGCGGACTTGCCAACCGACTCGGCTTTCGCTGTGTTCGGATGCACCACCTTGCCGTCGTTGGCGCATGACATCCGTGACGACCTCCGCCGTGACGCCCCCTGGCAAGACACCTTGCGGCTCATCATCGCGGCCAGCGACGACTTCGCCTCACTGACGCGGGACTCCGAGCGCGCGTTCTTCCTCCAAGAGCCGTCGACGACGTCCGATGCCCGCTACGACGCCTTCCTAGCCGCCCTCGCCGTGCACCTGTGCCGTGGCGCAGGCCTGAGTCGCACCCCGGACTGGACCCGTGACGCCGACCGCTATCTGCCCAGCTTCTGGTGGTACGGGGCGGCAGAGGAGGGGACGGGCCTGCGGGCCTACGCGTGGCAGCGCACGCCGTCGTGCTTCCGGGCCCGCGGCGTGGTGTTCAACATCGACAATTTGGCGTCGGTATGAGTGACCTCCTGGACCGCGAGGCGATCGTGGAGTTGCTCACGCAGTTGGGTGCGCGGCTGGACCGGCGGGGACTGGCGGCGGAGGTGTACGTCGTCGGCGGCACGGCGATGCTGCTGGCCTACAACCGCACGAAACTCACCCGCGACGTGGACGCAGTGACCGAGGCTGCGGACGTGGTCGAGCAAGAGGCGCGGGCGATGGCTCGCCAACGACGAGATCTGGCAGAAGACTGGTTCAACTCCCGCGTCCGACCGATGCTGCCGCGAGTTTTCGACGCCGATCAGGTGGAGGTCTTGGTGGCGCCTGGGATCAGTGTGACGGTCGCTTCGCCACGCCACATGCTTGCCATGAAGATTCGAGCCGCGCGTGGTGACCGGGACACCGAGGACATCCTGCTGCTGTGCCAGGTGCTGGGCATTGGGAGCATCTCCGCTGCGCTGGCCGTGGCCGACGACATCTGGGGACCGGGGATGATCCGCGACGAGAGTGTGTTCCTCGTCTCCGAGGCGCTGCGCGCAGCGGGGTTTTCGGACTAGTCCGGCACCGTGTCGTTGGGTTGCGTCAAGTTGATTGAACGGGTTTTCGGGTGATGGTTGCCGTCAGGTGGTGGGGTGAGGCTAGGGCGCGGTTGCGGGCCGAGCCGTTCGCGGCGAGGTGACGCTATGCCGCGTGTTCGCCCATCCGTCGCCGGCCACCTTCGACGGCGGCGGGCTGGCTGTCGGGGGCGGGCTGGCGGTCGGGGGCGGGCTGGCTGTCGGGGGCGGGCTGGCTGTCGGGGGCAGGCCGACTGACGGGGGTCGCCGCGTGGCGAATCAAGGCGGCGGAGAGCTCCCGATCCACCGCCTTGACCAGGGTGCGTGAGAATCGTCGTTCGCCGAAGGAGTTCACCCGTCGCGCGAGCACGGACCGGAAGCCGTCGCGGTCCATGCGTGCGGGCAGGAAGTCGGCTAGGTCCGCCAATTCGCGTTCGGACCCCGTCACCAACTCCTCCATCTCGCACACATAGACGTGCTCGAAGTGCGCGGCGAATCGCGTGACGGTGCCGGCGTAGTCCGACAGCGCGACCTGACTGCGCCACCATTGGCTGCCGGACTCCAGGTCGCGCCACAGGCCCTCCTCGCGCACGTCCTCGGCGCTCGACGCACGACCCCAACCGATCTCCCGCAGCACATACGCGGACAGCAGGCGGCTCACCCGCTCCCTGGTCTGCAGGATGATGCGGGTCGCGGGTCCGGTGACTTCCCGCATGTGGCGTACCCCGGAATCGGCGAGCAGCATGTACTCCGGGCTGATCTCGCACACAACGCGGTTACGGCGCAACGCGGGCCGGAAGAACTCCCGGTACGGCACGGCCGCCAAGTCGCCGCCGACGGCACAGCCCTCGATCAAGCTGAGGGTGCGGGCCATCGTGCGGACGGCGATCGCGTCCCGCCGCCGCTCGCGCCCAGTGCGTTGGACCGGCTCGGAGGTGCGGCGGGCACGCAGCAGCCTGTTCATCCCCCCGGCCCGAGCAGGGGTGTGCCGCTGGCCCAGGGACTCCGCTCGGCCCTTCAGGAAGCCGAAGTCGCGGACTCCGTGGACGGAGTCGAAGTAGTGCAATTCCTTGAGCGGGTGGACGAACACCGTCGACGCGCGGTCGAGGGCCACCGAGAGCAGGGTGGACCCGGCGCGCTGGGAGCCGACGCCTATGACGAATGTGGGCTCCCCGCCGCGGATCATGTCCAGACGCTAGAACCGCTCGCCGCCTCGCTCGGTTAACCCGCCGGGCGTGTCGCGGATCGGTCGGAAGCGTCCGGGCGACGCCGTCGGACTCACCACGATCCCTTGACCAAGGACCCCGCCGTGCCCACACGGCAGAGCGTCGGGCCGGCAGTCGAGCTCTGACGCTCCGGGTGCGGATTGCGGAGTGGCAGCCCAGGTGCCCAAGTCTTGCGGCGGGGCTGGCGGGGCTGGCGGGGCCGGCCGCTCTGGCGGGGCTGGCGGGACCTTCAGGGCTGGCGGAGCTGGCGGGGCCGGCGGGACCTGCGGCGCTGCTGGGACCTGCAGGACTGGCGGGGCCGGCCGCTCTGGCGGGGCTGGTCGGCGAATTGGTCCAACTCCCCGGTTTTAGGCCGATACTGCCGATCAAGGGTGTGCGTGGGGCCACGGGGTTCCGCGAACCACTCCTGCGTCGTGTTGGGGCAGATCCCGCCAATACCATCAGCGCCGTGGGCAGAGGCCGCCAC
>JAUPKO010000429.1 GCA_030837395.1 Actinomycetota bacterium
CGGTCTGGGTCGCCTCCGGCAGGGACGGCGCGAACAGGACCGTGCCCGCCATGGCCGCCGACACCATCGGACCGGTCAGGCTATTCGGAGCGGTCAACCCGGTCACCGCCGCACCCTCACCACGACGGATCATCTCCAGCCGCCCAGCGATCTGCTGACCCTGCTCCCGCGCCCACTCGCCGATCTCCAGGATCACCCGAGCCTGTGGACGGCTCACCGGCAGACACGCACTCCACGGCCCCTGCTCGGTCTCTACCCCGAAGACCGAACCACTCGCTGCCTCGGCCGGCATCGCCTGGACGGCCGAGGACAGGGCCGGGCCCACCGCCAGCAGCTCCCTGGCCAGGGCCTCGAACCCCTCCACATCCACCCCGGTGAAGGCCCCCGGCGGATAACACGATCCCCCGCCCAGCTCCGCCGTGCTCGTCATCGACGGCACCGACAACCGAGGCTGAAAGTCCAGGAGCCGCTTCGACCGCTGCTCGTCGTCGGCGATCTCCTCCAACAGGCCCGCCCAGGCCCGCTGCAACGCCTGACGCCGCTCGGCCAGCTCCTGCTCGAACCGCGGGGCTTGACCCCCGACCCACGCCCGCTCCAGCATCCGCCCCAACGGCCGATCAAGAACCCGCGCACCCTCACCCGCTGCCAGGGTCACCTCACCCCACCGCTCCCTGACCACTCCCACCCCGACACCCCCACGCGCTGGCCCGGACCCCGGCGATACTCCCCCAAGATCATAAGCAGGCGGTCAACGCTCAGTGAAGAGTCCCTCAACCCTAGTGATCGCCACCCCTGTGAGAAACGACATACCAGGACAGATGGAACCGAAGGGTGGAGGTGGAGGCGAAGGGAAGGACGTCACCGCGTGGCACACAAGTTCGGCTCCGCCTGGGTCAGCACCGCCGACCAAGATCCCCGACTGCGGCTCGACACTCTGCCGCCCCGGTCCGACCCAGCTCAGCGGCGGTAGGGATCGACCAGGGTCATCGGTGTGCGGGCCTGCTCCAGCGCGGGTTCGGGGAAGCGCGGACCCGCCACGTAATACCGCGCCCGGGTCCGCCCGACCGGTTCGAGGACCTGCGCGGTGACGAGGTCGCGCAGGTCCCGCTGCGCCTGCTGCCGGCTGAGAGTCTCGGCCCGCTCGTAGCGGGAGCGGCGCACCCGCCCGGTCATCGCGACGTCGTGCAGGGCTGAGACGATCCGCTCGTCCAGGGCCGATCCCGTGACGAACTGATGGAGGGCCTGGCCCACACATTCGGAGCGGTCGATCCTCCCTTGCACGGTCTGGGCCTGCTGGTGGTAGGCGATGAGGTTGAACCTCACCCATCCCGAGACGTCTTGATCGGGCAGGTAGGTCGCTCCCCCGGGGGCCTCCGGCGCGTCACCGCGTGGATGTGGTCGGCGCCCACTCGTTGGCGAAGGTCTCCATCTGCTTGATGACGAGGTCGACGGCGGCGCGTTCGGCGTCCGGGGGGTAGTCGTAACTGGCGAGCAGCCGCCGGATGCGGGTACGTAGCTTCGCGCGGACAGGTTCGCGGGACAGCCAGTCGACCCTGAGGTTGGTCTTGATGTCGGTGACCAGGGCCCGGGCGATGTCCGCGAGCGTGTCGTCGCCCATGAGCGTCTGGGCGAGGTCGTTCTGGGCGACGGCGTCGTAGAAGGCCAGTTCGGCGTGGTTGAGGGGTGGGTCGAAGCGCTCGCCCCGGCGGGCCTCGGCGGAGATGTCCTTCGCCATAGCGACCAGTTCGGCGATCACCTGGGCGCTGGTGAGCTGCTGGAGCATGTACCGGCGCATGAGGTTCTGGAGACGATCGCTGAAGGTGTCCCGGCGGACGATGTTGTGGCGGGTCACCTCCCGCATCTTCGCTTCGATCAGGCGGCGGAGGGCTTCGGCGGCCAGATGAGGCGTTTCGGAGGATTGCAGGCGGCGCAGGGCCTCCTCATTGAGCCGGGTGAGGTCGAGGTGCCCGATGCCAGCCTCGGCGTACAGGTCGGTGATCTCCTCGGCCTCCACGACGGACGCCGCGAGCTGGGAGAGGTACCAGCCGACGTCCTCGGTGACCGGCAGACCGGCCGCCTCACGGTCGGCGGCGTCCAGCTTGACGGTCCAGGCCCGGACCTCGACGAAGAAGGCGATGTCCCGGCGCCAGGTCCGCAGGTCGGAGAACCGTTCGGCGATGTCCCGGCTCATCGCGCACAGGCGGTGGTACCGCTCCAGGCGGGTGGCCGCCTCGCGGAACCGGGTGGCGAGCGTGGGCTCGCCGGGTTCGACCTGGTTGCCCGGGGTACGGGGAGAACGGAGATGGTCGGTCACCAGCCGGACGGCGCGACGGCGCGCGTGGCGGTTGGAGGTGTCGGCCAGCAGCGATCGCCAGTCGATCCCGTGGAGCAGCCCGGTGATGGTGGTGTACTCGTTGCGGATCTCGGTGATGGCCCTGTCGACGTCACGCCCGAGTGTCTGGTCCTCCCGGTCGCCGTGGCTGTACTCCGCCAGCGCCTTGGTGAGGTTCTCGGTCAGCGGTGCGTAGCCGACGAGCAGGCCGTCCTCCTTGCGACGGAAGCGCCGGTTGACCCGGGCCAGCGCCTGCATGAGGTTCGCTCCCCTCATGGGACGGTCCATGTAGATCGTGTGGACCGGAGGCGCGTCGAAGCCGGTGAGCAGCTTCGACTGGACGATGAGCAGTTCCAGCTCGTCGTCGATCTGCTTCGCCCGCTCCAGGACGGCGGTCTCCTGCGACGGGCGCAGCGCATGCCGCCGAAGACGAGGTTCGTCGCTGGGCTCACCGTGAAAAACGATCTTCATACGGCCTCGCTCGACGGCCTCGTCCACCCAGTCGGGGCGAAGAGCCGCGATCGCGTCGAAGACCCGGACGCAGACCTCCCGGCTCACGCAGACGACCATCGCCTTGCCCGCTCCGCCGAGACGTGGGCGCATGAGCTCCCGCCGGGTCTCCCAGTGCGTCACGAGATCCTGCGCGAGGGTGGCCACCCGGCCGGGGGCGCCGTACACGTTCGTCATCTGGACGGCGGCCCGCTCCGCACGCCGCCGCTGGGCGTCGTCCATGCTGGCGGTCAGGGCGTCGGCCTGTTCGTCGATCGTGTTCGGGTCCAGGTCCGCCGGGAGCGAGACGGGGATCAGCCGGGGCTCGTGGTACACGCGCACGGTCGCCCCGTCGTCCACCGCCCGCTTGAGGTCGTAGACGTCGATGTAGTCCTTGCCCGCGCCGAATACCTCCCGGGTGTTGGCGTCGGCGGTGGTCAACGGGGTGCCAGTGAAGGCGATCAGGGTGGCGTAGGGGAGGGCGTCCCGCAGGTGGCGGGCGTAACCGTCGAGGCTGTCGTAGTGGCTGCGGTGCGCCTCGTCGACGATCACCAGAATGTTGCGGCGCTCCGACAGCAAGGGGTGATCGGCACCGGAGTCCCGCTCGGCCTGGGTCCGGCCGAACTTCTGCAACGTGGTGAACAGGATCCCGCCGGTGCGACGGTTGCTCAGCTCGGTGCGCAATTCGTGGCGGCTCTGCACCTGCACGGGCTTCTGACCGAGCAAGGCCTGGCTGTCGGTGAAGGTCGCGAAGAGCTGGTCGTCCAGGTCGGTGCGGTCGGTGACGACGATGACGGTCGGATTGTTCAACGCCGGATTCCGGCTGCTGAGCGCCGCCGTGCAGACCATCTCCTCGGACTTGCCCGACCCCTGCGTGTGCCAGACGACGCCGGCCTGCCCGTTGCTGCGCGACGCCTCCACGATCGCGGCGACCGCCTTGAGGACCGCGTGGTACTGGTGCGGTTTGGCGATCCGTTTACCGGTCGGGGTGAAGTTGACGAAATTCTCGGCCAGAGACAGGAACCGGGGCTGGGTGAACACCCCGTGCAGGGTGAGCGACAGCGCCTCGGCGCCGTCGTGGTCGGGGGAGTTCGTGTCGACGCGGCGCCCGTCATCGTCCACGTTCCACGGCGCGAAATGCTCGTACGGGGTGAACGGTGTGCCGTACTTCGCGGTGACGCCGTCCGAGGCCAGGCACACCACGGTGTACCGGAACGCGAGCGGGAACTCGTCCCGGTAGGTGAGCAGCTGGGCGTAGGCGCTCCGCGTCGTGGCGTTCTCGTCGGCGGCGCTCTTCAGCTCGATCACCGCGACCGGCAACCCGTTGACGTAGAGGACGACGTCGAACCGCCGGTGGCGCTCGCCCTCGATCACCCTGACCTGGTTGACCGCGTGGTAGGTGTTCATCGTGGGGTCGCGCAGGTCGATCAGCCGGATCGTCGGCGTGAGCTCGGCACCGAACTGGTCGGTGTAGGTGACCGCCCTGATCCCGCCGGTCAGGTAGCCGTGGGCGAGCCGGTTCTCGGCCAGGGCCTCCCGGGACGTCGGCGTGGTGGCCACGGTGAGCGCCTCGGTCACGGCGGACGACGGCAGCTCGGGGTTCAGCCGCTCGATCGCCGCCCGCAGCTCGTCACGGAGCACCAGGTCGTCCCACGACGCCCGGCTCCCGGAACCGGGGGCCACCTCCTTGCCCTCCTTGACCTGCCAGTCGAGCTCGGCCAGTTCGTCGAGCGCGAACTGCTCCCAATCGGCCTCGGTCAGCTTGCCGTCCCCACGTCCCCGGCTCATCACGTCACGTCCTCCACGATTTTCTCGGCCTCCTTCACCCGGAGCCGCCCCGACATCAACTCCGGCAACAGCGTGTCGCGCAACTCCGCGAGAGTTCTGGATTCAGCCTCTGCGTGAAACGCTCGGCTCATGATTTCGTGAATCTGAAGTGTCATTTTATTCGCGACGGCTGGTGTCGGGGTCTTGACCAGTTGGTGATGTACCATTTCCCTATTCAAGCCTGGAATCGCAGAATCGCCTACTAGTCCTGGAAGGCTGGCAGTCTCAAGTAGGAGAAAGGCGATCTCTGGAGATAGCCAATCTTGACTTGGTTTGGCGTAGAATGCAGTGTCAATTACCCAAGGGGGTGTCGGTGACCAGGAGACACAACCGGCGTTGGCACCCTTGCGCCCGACAACTGCTGTCGGCAAATCGGTCAATGGTTCA
>JAUPKO010000430.1 GCA_030837395.1 Actinomycetota bacterium
CTGAACGAACACCGAGAAGACGTAGCCGCCGAGGATGCCGATCACCACGACCAGCGAGTTGAGCAGCAGGTCGATCAATCCGGATGCCAACATCCGCGGTGTGACCAGGCGTTGCACCGGGTTGATCCCGAGCACCTCCATGGCGGCGATCTCCTCGCGGATGGTGCGTGATCCGAGGTCGGCGCACATCGCTGTCGCCCCGGCGCCGGCCACGATCAGCACCGTCACCAGTGGGCCGACCTGGGTCACCGCACCGAAGGCCGCCCCCGCTCCGGACAGATCGGCCGCGCCGAGTTCGCGCAGCAGGATGTTGAGGGTGAAACTGACCAGCACCGTGAACGGGATCGCGACCAGCAGGGTGGGTGCCAGCGACACCCGGGCGACGAACCAGGACTGCTCGAGGAACTCCCGCCACTGGAACGGTCGCTGGAAGATGTAGCGAACGGCGTCCATCGACATCGCGAAGAGCCCGCCGATGGCCTCCATCGGACCGGACACGCCCTTGCTCAGCGCGATGCCCGGCGACCAGCGGTCCGCTGCTCGATTCGTCATCCGCCTCGGCGCTTTCCCTCTCCGGCGCTGCTTCCCGACAACCCTGATTTCCCGGCGACACCGCTGCCGGGAAATCTATGCGATGAACCGTGCCCGGGGGACCACAATGGATGATGCGGACCGGACGGTGCGGACCGGACCACGCGGGCCGGACGACGCGGACTGCGCCAGTCGGGCCCACCGATCCGGACAGGAGCGAAGCGGCGATGACGACCATGCAGCGCTACACCGACCGGCGGGTGCTCATCACCGGCGCAGGATCCGGGATAGGCCAAGCCTGCGCGCTGCGCATCCTCGGCGAGGGCGCCTGGGTGGTGGCCGCCGACATCAGCGAGGCGGGCCTGGCCGATACCGTGGCCAAGGCCGGCGACGACGCCGGCCGGCTGTCGACGGTGGTGATGGACGTCGGGGATGCGGAATCGGTGCGTGCCGGGGCGCGACAGGCGATCGAAATGCTCGGCGGCCTGGACACCCTGGTCAACGTGGCCGGCATCCTGCGCTCCGCGCATTTCCTGGAGACCTCGCTGGCCGACTTCGAACAGGTGCTGCGGGTCAATCTGGTGGGAACCTTCCTGGTCACCCAGGCGGTGCTGCCGGCCCTGCGCGAAGGCACCGCACCGGCGGTGGTGAACTTCAGTTCAACCTCGGCCACCTTCGCCCACCCCTATATGTCGGCCTATGCCGCCTCCAAGGGCGGCGTTCTCGCGATGACGCACGCACTGGCCGCGGAGTTCGGCAAGGAGGGCATCCGGTTCAACTCGGTTCAACCCGGTTCGATTTCATCGGGCATGACCGACGGGACCGGCGAATCCAGGCAGAGCGTCGGCCCGGGACTTCCCCGCGACGCCGACTACTCGCTGTTCAACCGGGTGGCCCCGGCGCTGCCACTGCCGGGCCGCGCCATCTTCGCCGATCCGGCGGCCGTCGCCGCGGTGGTGGCGATGCTCGGCAGCCCCGAGGCCTTCTTCGTCACCGGAACCGAGGTCCGGGTCGATGGCGGCGCGCACATGTGAGTTGCGCCCGTCTCCGTTGCGGATGGGTGCGAAATGGGCCAAGGTTTACCCACGGTCGCACGCCGAACAGGTGATCGGCAGCACCGGACAGCCCAGAGGAGGACAGACCCTGACTGACACCGGCGCGGCCGAGACAACACAGACCACCGGGCAGGGCCGGGCCGTCGGGGCCGGCGGCAGTCCCCCGGTCATCGAGATCGACCACGTCACCAAAAGGTTCGAGGACTACATCGCGGTGGCCGACGCCGACTTCTCCATCGGCGCGGGCGAGTTCTTCTCGATGCTGGGCCCGTCCGGCTGCGGCAAGACGACCACGCTGCGGATGATCGCCGGGTTCGAGACCCCAACTGAGGGCGCCATCCGCCTCGAGGGCGTTGACGTCTCCCGGGTGCCCCCGCACAAGCGCAACGTCAACACCGTCTTCCAGCATTACGCGCTCTTTCCGCACATGACGGTGTGGGACAACGTCGCCTATGGGCCACGATCCAAAAAGAAGGACAAGGCGACCGTCAAGAAGAGCGTCGACGAACTGCTCGAGGTCGTCCGGCTGACCGACTACGCGCTGCGCAAACCCAGCCAGCTCTCGGGTGGCCAGCAGCAACGGGTGGCGCTGGCCCGGGCCCTGGTCAACTACCCCAGCGCGCTGCTCCTCGACGAACCGCTCGGGGCGCTGGATCTCAAGCTGCGCCACATGATGCAGTTCGAACTCAAGCGGATCCAGCGCGAGGTGGGCATCACCTTCGTCTACGTCACCCATGACCAGGAAGAGGCGCTGACGATGAGTGACCGCATCGCGGTCATGAACGCCGGAAACGTCGAGCAGATCGGCACCCCGACCGAGATCTACGACCGCCCGGCGTCGGTGTTCGTCGCAGGGTTCATCGGGCAGGCCAACCTGTGGCACGGCCGGCAGACCGGGCGCAGCAACCGCGACTACGTCGAGATCGACGTGCTGGGCTCCACGCTGCGCGCCCGGCCCGGTGACACCGCCATCGAGTCCGGCGGCAAGGCCACCCTGATGGTGCGCCCCGAGCGGGTGCGGATCTCCGTCGACCCGCCCGCGGGTATGACGACCGGGGCGGTCGCCGCGGTTCGGGCCACCGTCGCCGATCTGACGTTTCAGGGTCCGGTGCTCAGACTGTCGCTGACCGCCCCGGACGGGTCGCCGGTGCTGGCACACGTCGGCCCCGAACAGGACCTGCCGATGCTGCGGCCCGGCGACGAGGTGTTCGCCGGCTGGTCACCGGACGCATCCCTGGTCCTGCCGGACGCCGATATCCCGACCGCCGAGGACCTCGAAGAGATGCTCGACGACTCCTGACCC
>JAUPKO010000431.1 GCA_030837395.1 Actinomycetota bacterium
CTCGCGGACGACGGCTTCGAGGCGGGCTGATTCTTCGAAGGGGGCGAAGAGTTCTTTGGTGAGCCGGGCGATGCGGTCGGCGACGGGTCCGGCGTCCGGGTCCTCTTCCACCTCGGCGACGCCGACGTAGCGGCCGGGGGTGAGGACGTGGTCGTGGGAGGCGATCTCCTGGAGCTTGGCGCTGTAACAGAACCCGGGAACGTCCTCGTAGGTCTTGCCCGAGCCTTTCGCCGAGCGGGTGCCGCGCCAGGCGTGGTACGTGTCGGCCACCCTGGCGAGGTCGTCGTCCGTGAGCACGCGCTCGGTGCGGTCGAGCATGGTGCCCAGGGAACGGGCGTCGATGAACAGCACCTCGCCGCGCCGGTCGGTGAGGGCTCTGCCGCCCTGAGGGGTCTTGTCCTTGGTGAGGAACCACAGGCAGGCCGGGATCGCCGTGCTGCGGAACAGGTTGCCCGGCAGGGCGACCATGCAGCTGACGAGGTCGGCGTTCACCATGGCGGCCCGGATCTCGCCCTCACCGGACTGCTGGGAGGACATGGAGCCGTTGGACAGCACCACTCCGGCGCTGCCGCGCTCGCCGAGTTTAGAGATGATGTGCTGCAACCAGGCGTAGTTCGCGTTCGACTGCGGGGGAGCGCCGAAACGCCACCGGGGGTCGTGCGGGTTCCGTGCCCAGTCCGACATGTTGAACGGCGGGTTGGCCATGACGAAGTCGGCCCGCAGATCGCGGTGCTTGTCCTCGGTGAAGGTATCCGCCCAGCGGTCGGCGACACCGTTCGGGTCGATCCCGTGAATGGCCAGGTTCATCTTGGCCAGCCGCCAGGTGCGCTCGTTGGCCTCCTGCCCGTACACCGCGATGTCATGCGTGTGGTCCCGGCCCGAGTGCGCGGCGACGAACTTTCCGGCCTGCACGAACATGCCGCCCGAACCGCAGCACGGGTCGTAGACACGCCCCTCGTACGGCTCCAGCACCTCCACGAGCAGCCGGACGACGCTGGCCGGGGTGTAGAACTCACCGGCCCGTTTCCCCTCGGCGCGGGCGAACCTCTCCAGGAAGTACTCGTACACCTCGCCGAGCACGTCCTGGGCGGGCCGGTCGCCGTGACCGGTGAACCGGGCGTCCCCGATGAGATCGACCAGTTCCTTCAGCCGCTTGGGATCGACATTGTCCCGGTTGAAGATCTTCGGCAGGACGCCGGTGAGCGCCGGGTTGGCCTTCATGACGGCGTCCATGGCGCCGTCCAGGAGGGCGCCGACGCCGCCCGCCGCGCTGGGGGCGTTATCGGCCAGATAGTCCCAGCGGGCCTCGGCGGGAACCCAGAAGACGTTCTCGGCGGTGTACTCGTCACGGTCGTCCAGGAAGGATTCACGACGCTGCTCCGGGACGTCTGACAGGCTCTCGGCGATCTGCTCCCGCCGCTCGGCGAAGGCGTCGGAGACGTACTTGAGGAACACCAGCCCGAGCACGAACTCCTTGTACTGGGCGGCGTCCATCGAGCCGCGCAGCTTGTCGGCCGCCTTCCACAGGATGTCCTTGATCTGCTTGGTGCTCGACACGCCGGGCAGTTCGCCCTGGGTGGTGCTGGTGCGCTTGCGCGGTGGCATTGCTCCTCTTTCGGCGATGGTTCTGTTGTTATCGGGGCGGGAGTATCAAGGATGGTCGATGGTGAGGGTCCCGTCGGCGAGTCCGGCGACGGTGAGTTGCCGGATGTCGTGCAGGGCGTCGTCCTGTGCCCGCAGCAGGGCCCGGCGACGGTCGATCTCGGCCAGCAGGGCGTCGAACCGGGCGGCGTCGTCGGCGTCGAGATCCGGGACGACGTAGTCCTCGATCCGTTTGGCGGGTCGGACCGCAGCGGGTGAACGCGCGGTGTTCCGAGCTCCCACGATGAGCGCGGCCAGTACCCGCGGAGGGAGCGGCCGGGCGTCCTCCGCGGTCGCTCGCAGGATGTGGGCGGGGAAGGCCACCACGGAGAACCCGTCGTGGTCGACCAGGATCCCGAGCCGGGGCACCGTGGTGTAGACGACGTCGCCGGGCTCGGTCAACCGGACACAGTCGTACCGCACGGCGAGCACCGTCCGGTCGATCCATCGGGGCACGACGTGCTCCTGGCCGCAGATGACGACCGGCTCCAGGATCCGGTGATGCCCGACGGCATCAAGATCGGCGGGATCGATCCGGTGCCCGCGCACCTTACGGATCCGTCCATCCATGATCATGGCCCCGATGGTGGTCCATGCCGGGCGTCGGCCGGTCCGGCGCACGACAAGGGCGTGGAGTGGCCCGGTGTGGTCGTCATGCTTGCGGGCCTCGGCGGCGCCTCGTTCCAGCAGCCCCTCGGCCTCGGCGATCAACGCTGGGCGGTCGGTGACGGGCCGTGCGAGGATCTGCGCGTCCGACGGCCCCGACGGAGTGAGGGCGGAGTCCGGCCCGGTCACCAGATCGGCGGTGAGCGCGATGTCTCCATATCGCGGGTCGTGGCCGTCAGGTCGCAGACCCTCCGCTCTCCACAGCACGACGTCCTCCGCCGCCCGGGCACACACCTGGTCCGTCAGGGGCTGGGCGCTCAGGTCGGCGAGCAGAACATGACCACGGGTTCGCGCGTGAGGATCCCGGGTGAGGGTCCACACCGCGGTGCGGTACCCGGGCCGTCGCGGGACGGCCCCTCCCGGCAGCGACAGAATCGCCTCCACCACTCCGCTGCGCAGCAACCGGGCGCGGAGGGCCGTCGCTTCCCGGTCGCGCAGGCGGTCCACGAGCACCTCGGCGGGCCCGAGGACGACGCCGGTACGGCCCGGTCCCAACAGGTCCGTGACCTGCTCGACAAGCATGAGCGTCGCCAACGGGTCGCGGGTCTCCCCGGCGACGTACGGAAGGTGCGTGACGACGAGGTCAGGATCGGCGATGCCCTCCTCAATCTCCGTACCGATGCTCACATCCGTCCCGAGGTCGTTGACGCCGAGCAGCAGGAGCCTGCGCCGGGCGAGCCTCGCCATCCACTCCTGTCGTTCGGCGCCGAGCGCGACGATCCGGGCCGGGTCTTCCACCGACCGGATCACCTCTGCGAGCAGGTCGCCGCATCCGAGGTGAGGATCGGCGACGACGAGCGACTCCTCCCCGGGACGGGACGACGGATCCGCGAGCAGGGTGAGGAACCGGATCGTCTCCGGGGCCGGGGCGTCGATGACCAGATCCGCCGGCCCCAGGCGCGCCCTCTCTGCGAGCAACCACTCGTGGGCGGCTGCGGGGGAGTAGGCGGCCTCGACCAGCTCCTCCACCAGCGCGACGAGCGGGATCGCGGTGGCGTCCTCCGCCTGCAGTTCCCGCAGCAGGTACTCGTCCTCGGCGTCCAACCGCGAGGCCTGGGCGAGCAGCCCCCGCCAGGCGCGGTCGGCGTCGGCCCGCTCGGGCATGCTCGCCGAAGGCCACCCTTGGAGCAGTGGGGTTTTGGCGAACAGCCGTAGGCACAGCAGCGCCGAGATCGTCCCGACGAGGCGGCGAGGACTGAACCGGTCGGCCTGCGCCGTGAGCGCGTGCAAGGCGATCTCGACGTGCAGCTGTTTGGGCGAGGCGTTGCCCAGGCTTCTGTCTGCCAGCCAGCGCACGACGTCGCGGCCGACGAACCGGGGGGATCGGTCCGTTCCAGGGGCCGGTGCGGGGAAGTCCGGGTACCGGCGGCGCCACGTCGTCACTACCGGGCGCTTGACCTTCGCCATGGCCGCGATCTCAGGCATGGTGACCAGTAGCCCTTCGGGAGCGGCGTCCGTCGCCATGGGGATCACCGCCTTCGTCGACGAGCTGTCGATCACGCACTCTACGTCGATCCGTAGCTCACCACGGGTGGAGATCCGATAACTAGGGTTATCAGGCTGTAGATGGACTGTCACTCCAGTGTGATGTTGAGTGCCCTTAGTCGATCACCGCTCGCTGGTCTCACTGCGTGTGTTGCACTGTGCGGGCGGTAGCGATGCCCTGCTGCACCGGCAGGGGACGGGTCGACGTCGCTTCGGAGGGCAGGCCATGCGCATCACGCGAAGAACTCGGGGTTCGCGCCCGAATCGGTCCTGGAGGTTCCGGTGACCGAAGACCTGATGACGATCGTCCTGGACCGCGCGAACGCGGACGACGAGTTGCCCGAAGAGGCCAAGTTGCTCGTTCTCGCGGCAATGGAGGGTGACGCCGATCTGGCGCAGGCGCTGGACGCCGACGCCCCGACCCCCTCGTCCCGGTGTGCGGATGTCCGGTCGGACGAGCGCGCCGCGACCTCACCAGCGAGGGCGTACCTCTCGGCGATCAGCGTCGAGGGATTCCGGGGTGTCGGACCGGCCGCGACACTGCGCTTGCGCCCCGGCCCCGGCCTGGTGGTCATCGCCGGCCGCAACGGATGCGGGAAGTCCAGCTTCGCGGAGGCGGTCGAGGTCGCCTTCACCCGCGGCAGCTACCGGTGGCGCCACCGGCCCCAGTACTGGCGCGAGTCCTGGCGCAATCTCGACCAGAAAACCACGGCGTC
>JAUPKO010000432.1 GCA_030837395.1 Actinomycetota bacterium
ACAAGCTGCCCAGTCGGGGTCAGCGGCCCCCATCGGCCGTCGACCCACGCCTGGGCCTGCAGGTCGTAGCGGCCGTCGGACATGCGCCCCAAGCCGATGGCCGGGCCGGTGGACGTGGGGGAGGTCCACGCGCTGCCGTGCGCGCGCAGCCGGTACCCGGTGGCGTTCGGCACACGGGTGAGCAACACCGTTGCGGGGGTCGCGCGCCAGATGTACGGGCGGTCGCAGGCCGGCCGGGCCGGGC
Organism: Actinomycetota bacterium; assembly: GCA_030837395.1. Lineage (GTDB taxonomy): Bacteria > Actinomycetota > Actinomycetes > S36-B12 > UBA10799 > JACJWR01. The sequence goes on from JAUPKO010000432.1 coordinate 245, forward strand.
TGGTGGCGGTGATCGCGATCGCGTACGAGGCGACCTGGCCGGCGAGCATGGGTGCCCGCAGCGGCACGACGGTGCGCACCGGCCCGTTGGCCGCGGCCACCGGCACGACGGCGTCCGACAGGACCTGGCCGGCAGCGTTCAACGCGACCACCTGCATCCACGACCCCGCGCATGCGATCGGGTGGATCGGGTCGACGATCGACACGGTCACCGCGTCGGCGAGGTAGGCGAACGCGCGGAACGAGGTTCCGGTGGTGTCGATGCTCACGCGAGCGGTGGACGGGTCCAGGCACGACGCGGACAGCACGACGCGGCTGTGGGTGTCGTGGTCGGTCTCGATAGTGACCCGCGTGGTCAGCGCCGCCATCAGGCCGGCCGCGGCGGCTGCTGCGACGCCCGCGGTGACGACGACGGCGACCTTGCTGCGCGCACCCACCGTTCGGCCCCTTACGTCTCGGCACCCACGCGGGCCCCGACACCGGTCCTATCGGTACCGGTAGGGCAGGTGCGGCGGTGAGCATGCTCGCGTGGATGTCACCGGCGGCGGCTACGGTGCGGCCATGAGCGACCAGGAGGCGGTGACCCGTCACGCGGACGACGACTGGACGTGCGTGTGCGGCAACACCCCGAACACGCACGGCTTCTACGCCTACGGGGAGGCCCGGGAGGTGGAGCCGGTGCCCGGGTGGGGCGGTCTGTACTTCTGCGCCGGCTGCAACCGGGTCATCGACCCGCAGACCGGGATCGTCGTCGACCGGCCGGCGCTGATCGTCACCCTCGAAGGTGTCGAGCTGACCTGGTAGCGCTCACACGCCCCAGCTGGACTCCTGCCCGGTCAGGGCCGGGTCCTCGGCGTCGGTGATCTCCGCGAAGTAGCCGGACTCCTCGTACGTGCCGGAGGCACGGCCGGTGCCGGTCAACGGATACACAGTGTCCTCGAACCAGTCCTCGACACTGACACCGTCCGCGGGCCCGGGCAGTGTGATGGTTGCGGTGACCTCGTCGCCGTCGTAGATGCTGGTCAGGCGCACGGTGACCGCCGGTGCGGGGTCGATCTGCCCGTCCTCGACGCGCCGGTTCACCAGCTCCTGGGCGGTCACGCACGACAGGCAGCAGTTGTCGCCGTTGTCGCCGTACACGTCCTCGTCCATTGCGATCGGATGCCCGCAGCGGTCGCAGTCGCGGGTCATGCAGCCAGGGCAGGCGTGCCCTTCAACGCGGGTATGGGCGCCGATGGCGTACTGGGAGAACGCGCGCAGCTGCGCGCCGTCCATGTCCTGCCCGGACGTGCCGGCGGGAATGCGGTTGACGTAGGACGAAGAGCCGGGGGAGGTGTCGGTGCCGCAGTACACGCAGTCGTCGCCGACGTCGATCTGCTCGATCGCCCTGTCGTCAGCGACCGGCTGCCCCGCGGCGGTGTCGACGCTGGGCAGGCAGGTCGCGCAGACACGGCCGGTGATCTTCGTGCGGGCACCGATGTCGTACCCGTTGAAGACGCGCAGGGCCGGGTCGGGCATGCGGGCACCGACGATGGTCCGCTCGAGTGCTCCAGCGTGCCCGGCGGACCATTCGGAGATGTCGCGCCCGCACGCCAGACACAGGTCGTCGATGTCCATGCCCCAGGATGCGTGCGCATCGGGCACCAGCAGTTGCGGCGCGGGGGACGCGCTGGTCGGGGTCAGGGCGGTGAGGGCGGCGGTCAGCGACGGCGCCGAGGCGGCCCCGGCGGTGCTGGTGGGGACGCCAGGCTGCGCGGTGGGTGCCCCCGACCGGCCGTCGCCGATCGACCCGGCCATCTTGCCGTCGGGGCGCTGAATGTGCTGACCCATGGGGTTCTCCTGTCGTCACAGGGGACCTAGCCAGCCGCTCAGAACTCGGTCTGCTCCTCAGCCCAGCGTCTGCGCGCCTGGTCGAGCAGGTCGTCGATGTCGCGGCCGCCGTGCTGGTGGGCCAGGTGCAGCAAGTCGCTGAGGAGGTCACCGACGGCGGTGTCGAGGTCCTCGGCCCCGTCGCCGGTGCGGGCCGCGTACGCGGCGAGCGCTTCGGCAGCCCAGGTGGCGCGGGTGCTGTTGGCCTGCTCGATGCTGGTGTAGTCGATCCGGGCCTGGATCGGCGGGTTGCCGGCCAAGATGCGGCCCAGCACGGCGTTGGTGTCGGTGTCCTGCCCGGGGGCTGCGGGCAGTGGCGTGCCGGCGCGTTGGGCGATGACCCGCTCCAGGTCGGCGGTCGCGGCAGTGAACGACGCACGGGCAGAGGCGAGTACGTGTGCGTCGGTGACGCCCGTCACCGGTACTGGTGCCAGGTGCTCCAAGGCGCCGGTCAGGGATGGCACGTCGGCGCTGGTGACCTCCGGCAGCGCAGTGCCGACCGGTTGCGGGGCCGGGACGCGATCCCGGCCGTCGCCGATCGAGCCGCCCATCTTGCCGTTGGGATGCTGAATGTGGGTGCCGGCCATGGCGGTCTCCTGTCGTCACCTGGGGCCTAGCCGCACCGATGTCCGCTGCTACTGCGGGATGCTGCGCTCCTGCTGATGCCGGTGGAACACGGCGTAGATCTCGGCTGTCTCGGCCGGGGAGCTGGCCTGGTGCAGCAGGACGGTGCGGCAGGTGTCCAGGTCCATCTCGAGCGGGTCTGTTGGGGCAGGTCTGGTGCGGCGGGCCATGAGGTTCTCCTTCACGTCGGTGGTGGTCTCCGGGCACCTATCGGCCGTCCGTGGGGGAGGGGGCCGTGACGGTGAACCCGAGGGTGGTGACCTGGTCGACGGCCGGCGGCACCGCCCACATCAGCGTCCCGGCCCCGGTCGCGTCCACAGTGCCGGCAGCGTGCCCGGTCGTATGGGTGGAGTCGGCGGCCGTGATGGTGATCGTCAGCCCGGCACACTCCGGGATCCCCGCGTAGTCGACGGTGGCGTACCGGTCGCGTCCGTGGCGGTCCGGCTCGCTGGGCGGCAAGGTCAAGGCGACGGTCGGCGCGCACGCCTCGACGACAGGGAACGTGCCCGGCAGGTGGGTGACGACCGTCGTCGCGAACGAGCTGCCGGTCACCGTCATCACGACGCAGATGAGCCAGCCGACCGCGCCACGGCGGCCTCGAGCAGCAACACGGCGACGAGTGAGATCGGTCAACGGACCCTCCAGGGGACTGCACCACCGGCCAGGACGTCGACCTCGTACACGGGTCGATGTGTGGGCAGTCCCCTGGAGGCGTCCCCGGGACCAGCGGCACC
>JAUPKO010000433.1 GCA_030837395.1 Actinomycetota bacterium
CATTCCATGGCCTGCTGCGCCACGTAGGCGCGCTCCTGGAATACCGGCACCGCGAAGTTCTCGACCTTCTCGACCGGCATGCCTGACTCGGCGACGACCTCGGTGATGGTGGCGCCGTGGCGCAGTTTGCGCTGCACGTCGCGGGGGGTCACGGGTCCGTCGACGGGGATTCGCATCTGCAGTGCGGCATCGCGGTCGGCGGGCATCACGGCCGAGCGCAGACGATCGGTGATGGCCACGCGATAGATGGCGCCGGCCTTGTCCAGCAGGATGATCTGGGCGCCGTCCTCGGACAGGCGGCTGAAGGTCAGATGCGTCATACCTACTCCAATGGCGTCGGCGGTTCGACCGACAGTGTGGCAGAGATCGGGCAGCCAGCCCGTCAACCGCGACCTGAATACGGCTGGGCGTGTTGACCACTGGTGCGCCACCCCGATGTGCGGACCCGCGCACCGAACGGCAGGATCGGAGCATGACTGACTACGACGCTGTGCTGTGGCTCTCGTTCGGCGGGCCGGAGGGGCCCGATGACGTGCTGCCCTTCCTGCAGAACGTGACGCGGGGTCGGGGGATCCCGGCGGAGCGACTGGTGGAGGTCGGTGCGCACTACCAGCACTTCGGCGGCATCTCGCCGATCAACGCCCAGAACCGCGCGCTCATCGCCGCGATGGAACGTGAGCTGGCCGAGCGCGGCATCGACCTGCCGGTCTACTTCGGCAACCGCAATTGGCATCCGATGCTGGCCGATACTCTGCGAGCGATGCTCGCCGATGGCCGTCGACGTGTGCTGGTGCTGGTCTCCAGCGCCTACGCCTCCTACTCGGGTTGTCGGCAGTACCGAGAGAACCTCGCCGATGCCGTGGCCGAGGCCGAGGTCGGTGAGGTGATGACGTTCGACAAGGTGCGGCACTACTTCGACCACCCGGGATTCATCGGCCCGATGGTTGACGCCACTGTCGCTGCGTTGCGGGCGCTGCCACAAGTCGACGAGTCGACGCGGTTGGTGTTCACGACCCACTCGATTCCCACTGCGGCGGCCGCGGCGTCAGGACCGCCAGGGTGGTACGACCCTGAGGCCGGCGGGGCCTACGTGGCGCAGCACCGCGCTGTGGCCGAGGTGGTGGCCACCGAGGCGGCGCGGGAGGTGGGAATGCCACTGGCGTGGGACCTGGTGTTCCAGTCCCGGTCCGGGCCGCCGCAGGTGCCGTGGTTGGAGCCGGACATCGGCGACCACCTGCAGGTGGTGAAGGCCGAGGGAGCAACGGGCGCGGCGATCGTGCCGATCGGATTCATCAGCGACCACATCGAGGTGTTGTGGGACCTGGACACCGAGGCGCTCGCGATAGCTGCCGACATCGAACTGCCCTGCACAAGGGCCGCCACGGTGGGGGTGGCGCCACAGTTCGTCACCGGGTTGGTCGACCTCGTACAGGAGCGCCTGCACGACATCCCTGCCGATCAACGCCCGGCGCTGACCCGGTTGGGGCCGTCCTATGACGCCTGCCCGGTGGGGTGCTGCGCCAACCAACGCGGGGATCGACCGGCACTATGCGGCGCCACGGCGGCGGGCTTGTGAATCCGCTCCTGCAACGTGCCCTGCTTGCGGCCGAACATGCGGGGGAGTTCCTGCTGCATCAGCGTCCGCAGTCGTTGGCTGTCGAGTCCAAGAGCACCGCAACCGACGCCGTCACCGAGATGGACCGTGCCAGCGAGGCGCTGCTGGTGGCCGAACTCGTCGGCGACGGCGACGACGGTGTGCTGGGCGAGGAGGGGGGCGAGCGGCGCGGGACCTCCGGTGTGCGGTGGGTGCTGGACCCCTTGGACGGCACGGTGAACTACCTGTACCGATTGCCGGTATGGGGTGTGAGCGTGGCCGCCGAGCAGCACGGCGAGGTGGTGGCCGCTGTGGTGCGTGCCCCCGCCCTCGGTGTCACCTGGTTCGCCGGCCGGGGCGAGGGTGCCTGGCGGGTGGACGGCGACGCACCGGCGCGACAAGTCCACGTCGGGACTGAGACCGACCTCGCCCGCTCGTTGATAGCCACCGGCTTCGGCTACGACGCCAACGACCGCATTCGGCAGGTGGATCGTCTCGGCTCGATCATCGGAGTGGTGCGTGACGTGCGCCGCGCAGGTGCGGCGGCCATCGACTTGTGTTGGGTGGCTGACGGCACCGTGGATGGGTACTTCGAGGAGGGCACCCACCACTGGGATCGCGCCGCCGCCGGGCTGATCATCGTCGAAGCCGGCGGCGTCATATGCGGCGCCGACGGTGGCCCGCCCACCGACCCCATGACCGTCGCCGGCAATACGAGCCTGGCCGAATCACTCGCAACACTGGTGAGCCGCTGACCGGTGGTGCGGCGCGGAATCAGTCCAGCCGCCGCAACAATTGCGGGTAGCGCTGGGCATTGCGGGTGTACATCACCACGCCGTCGGTGACCATCTCATCGGTGACGGCATCCGGACGCAGTTTGGCGGGTACGCCCAGCGCCATGGCCCGGCTCGGTACGACCATCCCGTTGGGCACCAGGGCACCGGCGCCCACGAGCGACCACGACTCCACGACGGCTCGATGGAGCACAACGGAGCCAGACCCGACGAGGGCATCATCGTGGATCGTGCAGCCCTCCAAATGGGCGTTGTGGCCGACGACGCAGCGGGCTCCGATGGTGGTCGCGAGGGCGACGGTGCAGTGCACGATGGTGCCATCCTGGACGGAGGTCTGGGCGCCCACGCTGATGCGGTTGTTGTCGCCGCGCAGCACTGCTCCGGGCCACACGCTGGCCTCCGGACCGAGCACTACATCGCCGATGAGCACAGCGTCGGGGTGGACGAAGGCTGAGGGGTCGATGGTCGGCGCCATATCGCCGAGTGCGTAGATTGCCATGGCGCAAAGGTAGTGCCGATGATGCATCGAGGTGCGCCATGGGGCACAATCCGCGCCGTGGGCATATCTTGATGCCCGTTTACGTTCAAGGTCCCCCGTCGGGACCAGCAATCGACGGGCCGGTGCGGCCGATCGACGTGGCGCACCGGGTCAACGCTCACATCGAAGGATGGGAAGGTACCGGTGGCCACCGACTACGACGCACCGCGCAAGACCGAAGAGGACCTGCGTGAGGAGGGTTTGGAAGAGCTCAAAGCCCGGCGTGCCGACAAGGCAGCAACCTTGATCGACGGCGATGAGGTGGAGGAGGTCGAGACCCTCGAATTGCCTGGGGCGGACTTGTCGGACCAGTCGCTCACCGCCCGTGTGGTGCCCGAGCAAGTGGACGAGTTCACCTGCTCGCGGTGTTTCTTGGTGCACCACCGCAGCCAGAAGGTCAAGGAAGTCGACGGCCTGCCGGTCTGTTCCGAGTGCGCCTGAGCGAGGACTAGGCGCCGGCGCTGTGCTGGCCGCCCGGGCCCACCTGATGCGAGAGCATCCGGTGCTCTTCGTACTTCGCCGCGCCGCGCTGAATCATCACGTCGATCAATGCGGTGGTCAGCGCGGTGAGGCCGGCCCACAGCAGCACCGTGCCGATGGGTGTGCCCAGGTCGGTGCGCTGCGGCGGAAGGTTGCCGGTGGTCTTGCGGTAGCCCTCGGTGAGGGCCTTGCGCACGGCCCACGTCGCAGCCATCGACACCAGGGGCGCGAGGGTGCGGGGATCGAACTGTGCCATGGGTGCTCCTTGCCGGGCGGGGATGGACGGTTGGCCTGCTAGAGGTCCTGGACCGCCGCGTCTGCTGCGTCGGGCAGGGCCTCCTTGGCGTTCATAATGGCAGATGCGAGCCGATGTGGGTGCCTGGTCGTCACTAACCAGTAGGAGTGGGGATCGCGCGGGTCGGCCACCTCGACAGCCACGGCGGTGTCGGCATACCCCACCCGTAGCACCAGGTAGGCGTTGGCGTCGGCCCCCGGGCCCCGCGCGACGGCCGCAGCCTCGGCGTTCAGCGGGCGCACACGTCCGATGGCGGTCAGCGGCAATCGCGCCCGACCTGCCCGCAGCACGCGGTCGTCCACCTGTAGGCGCACCGTCGTGCGGCCCACCACCCAGCCGCCCAACGCGGTGATCACGACGAAGGTGAGGACTCCGGCCGCAACGCCCAGAGCATAGCCGTAGGCGACGGCGAGGAAGGCGCCTGCAGCAGGCACCAGCAGCCACAGACCGAGTGACGGGCGCAGGCGCTCGACGTAGGTCACCTCGGTGCCATCGACTCCCTCGGTGGCGGGGACATCCGCAGCCGTCATGGCTCCCAGCGTAGGTTTGTCGCATGACGGCGCAGCCACCGGTCCGGCATCCGCAGGCGCCCGCTGCGGGCGCCGCGTTGCCGAGCCATTACGACAAGTGCTTCGGATGCGGGGTGGACCATCCGGCGGGCCTGCACATCGAGTTGTTCGCGAGCACGCAAGTGGCAGTCACCGGGCGCTACCTGGTGACCACGGCGCACCAGGGCGCCCCTGGCATCGCTCATGGCGGCATTTTGGCCGCCGTGATGGATGAGTTGCTCGGCAGCCTGAATTGGATGCTGATGGCACCGGCGGTGACGTATCGGTTGGAGACGGTATTCCGACGCCCGGTTCCGGTGGACGAGATTCTGTGCCTGGCAGCGAGGGTGGTGTCGGTCGACGGTGCCACCGTGATCAGCGAGGGTGAGGGACGTCTGGGAGCGCCAGACGGCCCCGTGGCGGTACGCGCGTCGGGGGAGTTCCGACAGGTGCCAGCCGAGCACTTCCGCCGTCACGGCCGGCCCGAGGATGTGCAGAGCGCCACCGGCCGAGCCCCCTGGCGGGAGGGTCAGCTGACCCGCGGCTCTTTCGGACCGCCGGTGCGCGAATGAACGTGGACGTGCTGCTGCGCCAACTAGACCCGGACCTGCCCGTGCCCGGCTATGCCCACGTCGGCGACGCCGGCGCCGACCTGCACGCACGGATCGACCTCACCCTCGACCCGCACACGCGCCGTGCCGTGCCGACGGGCATCGCGATCGCCCTGCCAGAGGGGTTCGCAGCCCTGGTGATGCCCCGGTCGGGCCTGGCTCGCCGGCACGGCTTGAGCATGGTCAACACTCCCGGGCTGATCGATGCCGGCTACCGCGGTGAGATCTCCGTGCTGTTGATCAATCACGACCCAATTCAGGCGGTGAGCCTGAGTCGGGGTGATCGGATCGCGCAGTTGGTGGTGTTGCCGGTGGCCCACGCGCGGTTCCAGGTGGTGTCCGCGCTGCCGGGTTCGGACCGTGGTGAGGGTGGTTTCGGGTCGTCGGGTCACTCACAGGCCTTGAGTTGAGTAGGTTGGGACACCGGACCGCGGTTCGCCCGCCGGAAGGAGTGACGAGTGTTCAAGCGCAAGAAGGACAACGCTGAGGCCGAGTCGGTCGACGAGGTTGTGGTGCAGGAGGGTGCGGAGGCCGCCGGGGCCGATGCCGTTCCGGGTGAGTCGTTGGACGAGACCGGTTTCATGTCGGTGGTGGAGGCAGTGCCCCCGGGCCCGTACGACGCAACATCGGTGCCGACCGGTGGGGTGTCCCGGGTGGACCTCGGCAGCATGCAGATCGCCGGTTTCACAGAGATGCAACTGCACTTCGAGTCGGACCCCAGCAAGAACCGGTTCGTGAGCATCGTGGCGACGTTCCAGGATGCTGCCCTGCGCCTGCAGCCGCTCGCGGCCCCGCGCAGCGGTGGTCTCTGGGAGGACATGCGCGCCCAGATCAGTTCGTCGATCGCCGGCGCCGGCGGCGACGTCGAGGAGGTCGAGGGCCTATTCGGCACCGAGTTGCACGGCGTCGTGCCAGCCGTCACCCCTGACGGCGAGCAGGTTCGGCAGCCGGTGCGTCTGGTGGGCTACGAAGGGCCGC
>JAUPKO010000434.1 GCA_030837395.1 Actinomycetota bacterium
CCTCTGAATGTCTGGTCTATGAGGACAGTGACGAAGGGATCGAGGCTGCGCGCCTGGCCAATATGGATGTCATCGACGTGCGTCCTTTGCGTCGGGCTGTCCTGGGTTACTGAATCCTCAGCGTAATGCGGGCGTTGGCGGTCCCTCGACCATGTTCACGGCTCGCAAATTCGAGATAGCCTGTCGGGCTACCTTTCAGCCACTGTTGGACGTTTGTCGCCTGGCCAGCTCGCGCCGTCCTCGTCCACGACACCCAGGCACATGGATGGCAAAGCGACTGGCTAGGCCAGCTTGTCAAGCGCAATCCCGGTCGCGCCACCCCTAATAACTATGGGATCGGTTTGGGCGCAGGTCGCCGCTTGCCGCCACTGCGCCCCGCCTGTTGCCGGGCGCGGGTCGGTTAGCTGATGCGCTGTCATCGTGTGACCTGGATGTAGGCGGCAGCGCCTTCAAGACGGGTCGCGATGGCGAGGTAGATGCCTTCGTCGTCGATCCCGAGTTCCGCGATGGTCGCGGCGTCTTGCCGGTAGGAGTTGGCGCGTTCCCGCAGGCTCGCGGCGCGCAGTTCGTCGGGCAGTCCGGCCGCTAAGGTCAGTTCGTTTGCGACTGTCTTGGTGGTGAGGTCATCAACGCTTATGTTCGTCGTGGTGGCCATCGGTCTGCTCCTTTGATCTGTGAGGTTGTTACCCCTCATCCCCCGGCCCCTCCGGGTAGCAAAAGCTGGATCGGCAGAGAGACGGAAGGCAACTAGGGGCACCCGCGATCACGAGCTAAGTAATTGAGAGGAAATAAGCGAAGCGCCGAACAATTACTTAGCTCGAGGGCGCGGCCCGTAGGGCCTAGTTGCGTGTAGGAGCGAACCGATCAAGATTGCGCGCACCGGAGGGGCCGGGGTACAGCCGGAATCGGCTGAGCAGCTGCGCTGCGAAGGCAGCTAGTTGGTTGTTCTTGGGCTTGTTCGGTTGTCTGATGGGTGTGTCACGATCAGGGCTATGGCTCTGAGGAAGGTTGATGGACTTGGCTGGGTCGAAGTAGGTCCCAGGCGGTGTCCGAACTGCGGCAAGGAGTTGGCCGCTGGGACGATGACGGTGGGCTGGACTGGTACGGCCCGTGAGTATCGATGCGGACCGTGTGGTCACGCGTGGACGGTATGACCACAGGCGGGTTCATGCCCCCTTGTGACTGGCTGGGCAGGAACAGAAGTGCGCGGCTTGCGGTGTTATCGGGCTTTGTTCCAGCGGGTTGTGGTGGGGCACGCCACCGAACGCCATTTGCCCGAGGATTTCGCGTTGGCGCGCAGACAGGCTGTGCCGACTTTGATCCACACTTGTTTCGTTGTCGAGGAGTTGAAGCCAGCGAAACGAGCTGCGCGCGCTGCTGACGCGGACGACCCGTACCGGACCAGCGTCGTCTTGCGTGGTGTCAGTTTCTTGTAGCGGCGGTTCGTGGAGCGTGACCACGCGCGCATCGCGTCGGCGACGTCGCGGGCTTTCGCCTTGCGTGCCGTCCCAGGTGAGCCACCGGGGCCAGGTTCGTAGTAGGAGGGCAGCGTGTTGAATGGGAGTCCGTCGGGCGGGTTCGCCGCTAGGGCTGCAGCGGCGGCGGCCAGGTCGTCGGCGGAGAAGTAGCCCCAGGCTGGCCATGACCCGCTCCATGAGTCCACCGAGGCGACATAGGTGCCGCGACGTTCCCACGCCCCGATGCTTCCGGCCCACATGCCGGGGCCACCGTTCTGGGTGAGTAGTTCTAGGGCACCGTCGCGTCGTCCTTGGCGGTGGATCTGCCCGCCCGTGGCGGTCGTGGGCACAACTGCACACATTTCGATCCCGGTCACCCCGCCCGTCCGACATAGATGATCGCTGCGATCGTATGCGCCGAGATGGCTGTCTCGTGCCCACTGTTGACCGTCGCGTGCCGCGGCTTCATCTGGGTAGCGGGCCACGGTCATCGTGACGGTCCATGAGCTGCAGTCCCAATGCTGACGCCCAAGTTCACTATCCCAATCGAGCACGGGTCCAAAGTCCGACCTGGGTCCGATGTGTCCCCAACGACCGTCACAGACCAGACCGAGAGCTTCCGGTGTCGGCCAATTCGTGCCGGAGTTGGGTGCGGCGGAGGCCGGTGTAGGTACTGCCATGGGCGAAGCGACGATGAGCGCGACAACGCTAACGGCTATGCCTCGTCGGCGTTTCATCTGTGTACTCCTGCTCGCTCGGTCACGTCGTCTGCGAGCACTAGAGTCTCGCGCACGCTGGTTTCGGTGGTGTGGATTCGTTCGGAAACGAACGTCACAAGGGCGTTGATGTGCCCCGGTGGGCAATCGATGAAGGATGGTGCGGTCGCCCGAATCGCCATGGCACGGGAGTGTGCCCATTGCAGCTGGTCGCTGTATTGGTCGATCGCTGCTGCCGCCAGTGCGAAACTGGCCGGGCGGGAGTGATCGAGGACTGCCCGCAGCGTTCCGACTTTGGCTAGTCCCGCTGGATCACTGCCCGCTGGCAGGTCGGCCGTGTGGACGTCCCAGCCGTGGCGACGCAAGATCGGGAGCGCTTTCGCTAGCGCCCGGGTCCCACTGGTGTCGGCGTCAAACGCGGTGACGCACAGTCCAGGCCCGCCGCACGCAGCGGTCAGCGCGTCGACGTGGCCGGTTGTCCACGCTGTTCCACACGTGGCTACCCCGACGTAGCCACGTGCCCCGGTGGTGGTGGCAGCGATCGCGTCGGGGGCACCTTCTACGAGGACCGGTATAGCGCCAGGGCGTAGTGCGGTGATGTTGTACACGGCCTTGGATTTGTCATACAACGTAGTGGCGGCTGTGTTGATGTACTTAGGAACGTCGCGGCTACTCCCCGGTCGGGCTCGGGCGGTGAAGCCGATGACGCCTTCGGCGTCGAGGATGGGGAACACGAGCCGGTCGCGTAACGTGTCGATGAGCCGCCCGTCGCGGGTCAATCTCGATAGCCCGCTGGCCACCAGTGTCGCTGGGGTATGCCGGGGTTGGAGTTCTTGGCTGATGGAGTCCCAGCCAGGGTCGGCGTAGCCGATCCGCCAATACCTGGCATGAGGGCTCATCCCTCTCACCGCCAAGTATGGTCGTGCCCACGAACCGGCGAGGCGGGCGTGAAAGGCGGCGCTGGCATCCGCTAAAGCCAGACGTACGGCCTGTTCGTTAGGCGTCACGACGAGTCGTCAAGGTGATGTCGGCTGCAGCCCGGATACGGTTGGCGTGGATGGTGATCGCTTCTCTGCGGGCACCGTGAATGTCGACCCATATTTGCTGAACGAGTGCACCGTCAATGTGCACGCGTTCGCCTTGACGGAACGTGCCAGCGAGGGTGGCCAGTTCAGTGTCGGTGGTGGTGGCGGTGATCGAGATCGACTGTCCGTTCAGGTCAGTGTGAGTCAGCCGTAGTTCCGCGCTGACTGTTGTGGAGTCAGTGATGCGTAGGACGGTGTCGGTGTCGAGGACTCCGATGAGGCTGACGTGGTTGTCGTCCATGATGTTGGTGCTCCTTGAGGGGGGTTCAGGAAAGCAGGTTCGCGTGCCGTGATGAGCACGGTACTGACAGGCGGGTCTTCCCGGTGACGGAATCATTTGATGAGCCTGATGGCGCTGTCGGGGGCACCGACATTCCAGCTAGTGGCATCGAAAAGACGGCCATCGCCGCTGAAACGCATTCTGATCCGAAACCAGCAGCCGTTGGGGTCTTCGTCGTTACACCTGTACGTCGTGGGGAAGCGCACGTGAAAGGACTGCCATCGCCCGTCGAAGCGTCCAGCGGCGACACCGGGCAGGGTGCAATTGGCGAGGGTCCGGTTAACCACGCCTTTGCCTTGGCATGACGAGATGGTGCTGCCGTTGAATCCGGAGGAATCTGGTGGTGCCTGGAGTTGCACTGTGCCGGTGCGTCCGGCGTCGGCGTCGCCGAGGTCGAACATGTTGAACACGGCGAGGCGCCCGGCCATTTGAGATCCGATACGGGCCATGTGGAAGCGGGCGTCTCCGGCGACGTTGAGGCTCAGTGCGAGCCCGGTGTCCCCACCGATAGTTACCCCGCCGCCGTTGCCGTTGACGGTGGCGCGCACGGAATACCCGTTCTTCCCAGCCCATCGCGCACCGGGGTCACCTGCGCTGTTCATACCTGTGGCCAGGTTGCTGTTCTTGGGCACGTTGGTACGAACCTGCAAGTAGTAGGTGCCTACGGTGGCATTGACAGTGCACAAGTCAACCCATTGCCGCCACGCCTGGCCGACTTGGGCTTTGTAGCCGGGTCGACCTTCGACGGCCAGGTTCGTCATGTCCCCGGAGAACCCATCCCACTGGCGTGTGCACACAATCGGTGACGCCATTGGGTCCGGTGAATCCCCGGGGGCGCGCAACGCGAACGTAGTGGCAGCGCGAGTTCTTACCGCGTCAGGTTGGCCGTAGTCATGGTCGCCAGTGCACAGCGGGGCACCGTTAGGTGATTGCGTGGTGCGGCCCCCCGCGTAGCGGTTCTTGGCGTCGCGGGTCCACGGGTTGGCTCTATTGCGCCCGGTGAATGTGTCGGGAATGGATTCACATGTTGACCCTGTGTGCACGAGAACGGGGTCGAATATCTGAACCCTCAAGGGCCCAGGGCTACGGACCTCAATCTTGAAGAAATGTCCCTTCTTGCCGTAGTCGCTGTTGGTCCGTCCGGTGCAGCGGTCGGTGCCGCCGGAGGTACAGACTCGGGTGTCGCGGGCATTCCCCCATTTCTTGTCGGTGTTAGGGCCTGCGGCTTCGGCCCATACCCGCGGGACTGATCCTCCGGGGCAGGCGCCGGAGGCGAATGGCCCGCCGCCTTCGACGCCCGCGAGCGGCTCGTTGCCCAATAGGTTGCAGGGTGACCCGACCGTGTATGGCTCGGTGTATTCCGCGATTGCGCGTTTCGTCAGTGAGGTGCGTGGTGTTCCGATCAACCCACCAAACGAGTTGACGACACTCGCGGTGATTTCTACCTGCAGCTGGTTGGGGCGCTCGGTTTGTCGCACGTTGACTGCTGTGGTGACACCGTCGCCAACGCGAAACCCGTTCGTGGCGGCGATTGTTGTCGCCGTGGCCGCTGCTGCGGCCGGGCTGGTCGGTAGGTGTGCTGCCCCTCCGAGCGCGGCGAGGTCGGCGGCTTTCTGAAGGTTCGAGGTGGTGGCGTACCAGCCTGAGATGTCGACACCCATCGCAGCTGAACCCATGAACACCGGAATCACCATCGCTGCGGTCATGACGGCGACAACCCCGCGGCGGTCGTGGCGAAGCCGACGGATGCGTTGGCGTAGCCGGGCTGCTACCGGCATGTGTAGTCCAAGTCCTCGCGGCTGGTGGGAATGGGCTCGAACTTGGCGGCGGCGTCATTGGTCAGCGTCATGTTCGCCCC
>JAUPKO010000435.1 GCA_030837395.1 Actinomycetota bacterium
CGGCTCGCGTAATTCGACAGTGAGCTGAAGTGGTTGTCGGCGCCGCGGATGGAACTCGTCAGCAAGATCGCCACCGACCACCATTGCCCGTTCTTCTTCACCAGCCCGACCTGCCGCACGGTGACCGGGGCATTCGCGCCCCAACCACCTTTGAAGTACGTGGCACCCGCCTGACCGAGCCCCCAACGCTGGCTCGACGTCACCTGAGCCATGTTTGTGAACACGAGATTGGCGGCGTTCGGGCCGATGATCCGACCCTTGTACAGATTCGCCAGCCAGACGGCCTGCTCCTGCGCACTCCAGATTGTCTGGCCCCAGTGCGTGACTGCGTCGGTTCGTCCGTTGAAGGAGGTTGACACCTGGGTGGTACCGGCACCGCCGGCGCGCAGCGTCTCGGTCATACATTGGGCCGCGCCGTTCTCAGTGCCACCGCAGACACGGATCAACCTGTCGTGCAGTCGAATCGCGGCCGAATTGTCTGAGTAGCGCAGCGCCGAGGAGATGTCCGCGCGGACCGCATAGTTGATGGGGATGAGTCGCTGCTTGCGCAATACCGTGACCACCACGATCAACTTTGCGGTTGACCAGGCGGGGCCGGTGGAGAGTCCACTTCGGACCGCCTTGCCGGTGCTCACATTGATTGCCGCGAAACCGATGTAGGTGGAGGCGGGGTGGACCCGCGCGGGCTGCGGTGCCGGCGCCGCGCCAGCAGTCGCAGTGGCGGGGACGGCTGCCAGGCCGGTGGCGACAAGACCAACCGCGAGCGCCAAGCGCTGCAGACGGCGGCTGAATTTCATGGCACAACGCTAACGAAGCCCGAGGCGGGGCGGAGGTGAACCCCTCCTCTTTCAGCCTTTCTTTGGGATTCGGTCGGCGGACGTGCGGTGACGGCGCCACCCTTGTCCAGGAGGTCGACGGCTGCTCGACTGGCGACAACTGTCGGCCGGTGGCGGGTAGTGGGAGTCGAATCCTGCGACCGCCGATGCGCAAATGGGGGATCGTGGAGATATTTCGTCAATATTCTCTTGCTCGGCGTGTCTAACCCGAAGTTGCGTGGCGAAGTAGGCCCGTATTCCTGATTTGACCTGCGGAAACGCCTTCTTTTGCGCCAAATAGTGTAGCCAGTAAATGTGCTTGACTGTGGCGGTGGTTTCGGATAGGTTTCCCTCATGGCTAAGCGTTCTGGAGCGATGCATGTGTCCCGAATCGTAGCCAAACGAAACGGGAAAGAGTATGTGTCACATCTGGTGCGCCGCTCGTTCCGTGAGGACGGCAAAGTCAAACACGAGACGCTGGCGAACCTGTCAGCCCTGCCCGACACCGCCGTGGCGGCGGTCCGCGCCAGCCTGTCCGGAACCCCGCTGATGTCAGCTGAGGATCGCCTGGAAATCGTGCGTTCCCGCCCGCACGGCCACATCGCCGCGATATGGGCCCAAGCCCACGCCCTGGGGTTGCCGGCGCTGCTAGGCCCGGCCGGACCCAAACGCGACCTGGCGATGGCGTTGATCGTTGCCCGCGTCGCCCGACCCGGGTCAAAGTTGGCCACCACCCGATGGTGGACCGACACCACCCTGGCCCACGACGTGGGCATCACCGGGGCGTCCACCGACAGTGTGTACGCCGCGATGGACTGGCTCGCCGGGCGCCAAGACCGCATCGAAACCCGGCTCGCGGCCCGGCACCTCAACGACACCGCGAACCCGAACCGGTTGGCGTTGTTCGACTTGTCGTCGTCGTGGATGACCGGGCGCTGCTGCCCACTGGCCGCCCGCGGATACTCCCGCGACGGCAAGAAAGGGCTACCCCAAATCGAATACGGACTCCTCACCGACCCGGACGGTCGCCCGATCGCGGTGAAAGTGTTCCCCGGCAACACCGCCGACCCGAGCGCGTTCACCGCTATCACCGAACACATCAAGGACACGTTCAACCTCGGCCACATCGTGATGGTCGGAGACCGGGGAATGATCACCTCCGCACGGATCGACGCCCTCAAAGAACTCGGCGGCTACGGGTGGGTCACCGCCCTGCGCGCCCCACAAATCGCCGCCCTCGCCGCCGACGACGGACCACTGCAAATGTCACTGTTCGACGACACCAACCTGGCCGAAATCTCCCACCCCGACTACCCCGGGGAACGGTTGATCGCCTGCCGCAACCCGGCCCTGGCCACCGAACGGGCCCGCACACGCCACGCACTCCTGGCCGCCACCGACGCCCACCTGACGACCATCGCCAACGCCGTCACCGCAGGCCGTCTCACCGATGCCGGAACCATCGGGATCCGCGTCGGCAAGATCATCGGCAAACACAAAATGGGCAAGCACTACACCCTGACCATCACCGACACCAGTTTCACGTTCACCCACAATCAGGACTCCATCACCACCGAAGCCGCGTTGGACGGCATCTACCTGATCCGCACCACCATGGCCGCCGCCACCATCAGCGCCGACCACATCGTCGCGACCTACAAGTCGCTAGCCCACGTCGAACGCGACTTCCGATCCCTGAAATCCATCGACCTCGACCTACGCCCCGTGCACCACTACACCGAAACCCGAGTCCGCGCCCACGTATTCATCTGCATGCTCGCCGCCTACCTCGTCTGGCACCTACGAGCCGCCTGGAAACCCCTCACCTTCACCGACGAACACCGGCCCCAACCCGCCGACCCCGTCGCACCCGCGCAACGATCACCGGACGCCGACCGCAAAGCCGGCACCAAAACCACCCGCCACGGCCTACCCGCCCGCAGCTTCACCAGCCTCCTCGAACACCTCGCCACCCTGACCCGCAACACCATCCACATCACCGGAACCAGCACCGAATTCGAACTACTCGCCACACCCACCCCCGAACAACGCCAAGCCTTCGAACTCATCAACGCACCCATCCCACTCCACCTGAAGTAGCCAGCACAACAACCACCAGCAACAACAAAACCCCAGGTCAACCCCCACACAGCCCACCCTTCGCCACGCAACTTCGGCCTAAACTTCCAGTCGGTCACGCGTCATTCTCGGGTCCGAGCCACCACCGTCGTGAGACAGCAAGAAGGTCGGGTCCAGCATGCGCGATGGGTATTCCGCGCCACCGAAGTCCACCCGGACCTGGGTGGTAGGGGTTGTGGTGACGTTCGCATTGTTGGCGGCCAGCATGCTGGCCGGTGCCTCACCCGCCAGCGCGGCCACCTTGAACAACGGCTTCACGAAGCTCTACTTCAACTACACAACCGCCGGCGTTAATTATGTGAACCTCGATGCTGGCGCAGGAAAGACCGACGGCAGCA
>JAUPKO010000436.1 GCA_030837395.1 Actinomycetota bacterium
AGGTCGAGCAGATCATCGCCAAGCCGACAACGATGACAGCCGACTTCACCTGGACGACCTTCTACCCCGAACTGGCCGACCGGATCCTCGACTACGCCAACGACCGCGAAGCCCTGCTCCAGAAGGTCTGGTCAGTCGCCGAGGCCTCGGGCTTCCCGCACCTGTTCAAGTACCTCAAGGGCGACCACCGCCTCGACGGCAGCTATGGCCCACTGCGTGACGTCGACCCCTTCACCGTGCTCGCCAGCTTCAACCGAGGCATCAAGCAAGACGCCCGCGCCGCGATCGCCGAAGCGTTCGCCGGCGAGTTCGGAGTCACCGCGCCGGTGCCGACCCAGTTCTCGGGCGTCCCGGTCGCGAACAACCTCAAGTCGTGGTTCATCCGCTGGGAGATCGACCGCGGACCACACGACATCGACACCCTGTGGCGGCTCGCTGCCGCCGCGGTCGCTTACGCGAGGAACGCCGACGAGAACACCCGAGAAGACCTGGTCAGCGCCTTCGACGAATGTCCGATGGGCCACACCCGGCTGCTAACGATGGGCCTGTACTGGATCCGGCCCACCACCTTCGCCGCCTACGACAACGTCAACGTCGCCTTCATCAAGAAAGACCTGCCCGACTTAGTCACCAAGCTCGCACTCGGCGCGAAGATCACCGGCGAGCAGTTTCTCGCCAACACCGAAACACTCCAAAGCTGGCTGGCCTCATCCTCCACGCCGTACAACAAGATCTGCGAACTCTCCTACGCCGCCTGGGTCGACGCTCTGGGCACTCATGGCACGCACGATCACACTGCGGGGCAACCGCTCACCGATGCGCCCCTTGCTGAGGTCGCCGAGATCGCCGAGGAGCCGGACGATCCGTACGACGTCACCTCGATCCGCGAGGACGGCTGCTTCCTCGCCGAGGACGAGCTCCAGCCGATGCTCGAACGACTCCGATCGAAAAAGAACCTGGTCCTCCAGGGCCCTCCCGGCACCGGCAAGACCTGGCTCGCTCGCCGACTCGGCTGGGCGCTGTGCAACGAACGCGACACCAGACGCGTCCAGATCCTCCAGTTCCACCCCTCACTCGCCTACGAGGACTTCGTTCGCGGATGGCGCCCTTCGACCAGCAGCACCGGTGGCGCGCTGATCCTCGAGGACGGGCCCTTCCTCCAAGCGTGCCAGCAGGCAACCGACGACCCCGCCCGCGACTACGTGCTAGTCATCGAGGAGATCAACCGCGGCAACCCCGCCCAAGTCCTCGGCGAGCTCTTAACCCTCATCGAGGCCGACAAGCGGAACCCGAGCTCGGCCATGCGGCTTGCGTACCCCCGCACACCCGATGAGCGGTTCCACGTGCCATCCAACCTGCACCTCATCGGAACCATGAACGTCGCAGACCGCTCCCTGGCGATCGTCGACATGGCGCTGCGCCGCCGGTTCGCGTTCATCGAGCTCCGACCCCGGCTAGGCGAGGATTGGGTCGAGTACGTCGGCCAACTCGGCTACGACCCCAAGCTGTTGGAGATCTACGGCCAGCGCGTCCATGCCCTCAACGAGCAGATCAGCAACGACAGCGCGCTGGGGCGCCAGTACTGCGTCGGCCACTCCTACTTCACCCCTACTGTCGAGCTCGACACCACCGGCCTGGACACCAAGCAATGGTGGGAACGCGTCGTCGACACCGACGTCCGACCCTTGCTCGAGGAGTATTGGTTCGACCGTCCCGACCTCGCCGACGAGGCCTGCAAGAAGCTCCTCGGCGCCTGAGTATGCAGATCCCGGTCCGCAACCTGTGGCTTCTGCAGTTCTTCGCCTCCAACTTTTTCCGCACCGAGGGTTACGGACCGGTCACGGCTGAGGACGCACCCGAAGAGCTGCCGAACCTGGTGGCGCGGATGCTGGCCGACGAGGTCGCACAGCGGCTCCATCGTGGTCTGTCCGTCGGGTTCCGCTCCGTGGCCCGTAACGAGCGGCGGGTGCGTGGGCGGATCAACCAGCTCGCGACCGAACGTCACCAGCTGCTCAGCCGCGGCCAGGTCAACTGCACTTTCGACGAGATCGTCACCGACATCCCCTCCAACCGGCTCGTCCGAGCGGCGCTCGAACGAGCCGCCGTCCTCCTACCGAGGGAGCCGCGGTACCGCTCTCTCGCCCGCCAGTTGGAGACCGCTGGTGTGCGGGGTCCGTGTCCCCGACTGGCGGAGGTGCCCCACCTGCGACAGCAGCGCCTGCTTCAACGCGACCGGACAATGCTGGCCACCGCTGAGCTGTTGCTTACTTTCGCCATCCCGACCACGGACGAGGGCGATCGTCGCCTGCCGTTGCCGGCAGACGACGTCCACTACCTGCGCAAGCTCTTCGAGCATGCCTCCTACGGGATCTACCGGCACCACCTGACGCGCAAGGGATGGAAGGTGAAGCACGGCCCCACTCAGCAGTGGGACATCTCCGACGCGTCAGCCGGTATGGACGCTGTGCTCCCGCACATGGAGCTCGACATCGTCCTCGAACATCCGAACCCTGACGGCCAAGGATCGCGCCGGATCGTCATCGACACCAAGTTCACCTCCGTCACGGAGGCCGGTTATTACCGCGCAACGACGCTGAAAAGCGACTACGTCTACCAGATCTACGCCTATCTGATGTCCCAGGCGGCGACCGAGGGCGAGAACCCGTCAGAGGGGCTGATGTTGCATCCCGTGATCGACGGCCGCTTCGATGAGGAGGTCGTCATCCAGGGACGGCGCATCCGGTTCGCCACCGTCGACCTCACCGCGGCGGGGTCGAAGATCGTAAACGACTTCCTGGCCGCGGTGTCGCCAAGAACCGCGCCAGCGCAGCGCCCAGGACGTCTATGGTGCGGGTGACGACCATGGACTCGTCGATCCAGGAGCTGCTG
>JAUPKO010000437.1 GCA_030837395.1 Actinomycetota bacterium
GAGGTGCAGTTCGGGCCGACGCTCTCGGCCGTCTTCGCAGCCTCCACCACCGGCACGAGCAGCGGGGCGGTCAACGCGATGCACGACTCCTTCACCGCCGCCGGCGGGGGCGTGGCGATGGTAAACATGATGCTGGGCGAGGTCGCCCCTGGCGGGGTCGGCTCGGGGCTCTACGGGATGTTGGTGCTAGCCATCACCGCGGTGTTTCTGGCCGGGCTGATGGTCGGGCGAACCCCGGAGTTGTACGGCAAACGCATCGGACGTCAGCAGATTTCGCTGGTGACGCTCTACCTCGTCACCACACCAACCCTGCTGCTCACCGGCGCCGCCCTCACCACAGTGATCCCCGCGCTGCGCTCGGCCGCCATCACCCAACCGGGTCCGCACGGGTTGTCCGACGTCTTGTACGCCTACGCCAGCGCGGCCAACAACAACGGCTCGGCCTTCGCCTCCTTCGGCGCCGCCTCGACGTACCAGAACCTCACCCTCGGCGTCGTCATGCTGCTGGGGCGGTTCGTACCGATGCTGCTGGTGTTGGCGTTGGCCGGCACCCTCGCCGCCCAGCCGGTAAAGGACCCGGGCGCGGGCACGCTGCGCACCGACACCGCCCTGTTCGTGGGGCTACTCGCAGTGGTGGTGCTGTTCATCGCCGGGCTCACCTACGTGCCGGCCCTGGCATTGGGACCCATCGCGGAGGCATTGTCATGACCGACCACAGTGTGTCGCGTCGATTCTGGATCAATCCGGCGACGTTGCGTTCGGACCTGACCGAGGCGGTGCGCAAACTCGACCCCCGGTTGATGATGCGTGCACCGGTCATGTTCGTCGTCTGGATCGGAGCCGTGGCAACGACGTCGCTGGCCGTGCAGACGCCGTCGTTGTTCGCGTGGTCGGTGGCGGGGTGGTTGTGGGCCACCGTGCTGTTCGCGACGTTCGCCGAGGCCGTCGCGGAAGGCCGGGGCAAGGCGCAGGCTGACTCGCTGCGTCGGGCGCGGGCGGATGCGGTGGCGCGGCGGTTGCTCGACGACGGCAGCGAGGAGCACGTGCCCGGCTCCGAGTTGCACGTGGGGGACACCGTCGTGGTGGCGGCCGGTGAGGTGATCCCCGGCGATGGCGATGTGGTGCAGGGCATCGCCTCGGTGGACGAGTCGGCCATCACCGGCGAGTCCGCGCCCGTGATCCGCGAATCCGGCGGCGACCGCTGCTCCGTGACCGGCGGCACTCGGGTGCTGTCGGACGAGATCGTCGTGCGCATCACGGCGCAGCCGGGGGAGACCTTCCTCGATCGCATGATCGCGCTGGTCGAGGGGTCCGTGCGGCAGAAGACCCCCAATGAGATCGCCCTGAACCTGTTGCTCTCCGCGCTCACATTGATCTTCTTGCTGGCGGTCGTGACGCTCCAGCCCTTCGCGGTCTACTCCGACGCCGAGCAGCCGCTGGTGGTGCTGGTGGCGTTGCTCGTGTGCCTGATCCCCACGACCATCGGCGCGCTGCTCTCGGCGATCGGCATCGCCGGCATGGACCGGCTGGTGCAGCGCAACGTGCTGGCCACCTCCGGCCGTGCGGTGGAGGCTGCCGGCGACGTCGACGTGCTGTTGCTCGACAAGACCGGCACCATCACCCTGGGCAATCGGCAGGCCTCGGAGTTCGTGCCCGTCGACGGCATCAGCGTGCAACGGCTGGCCGACGCCGCGCAACTGTCGAGCCTGGCGGATGAGACCCCCGAGGGTCGCTCGGTGGTGGTGCTGGCCAAGGAACGGTTCGGCCTGCGTGCCCGGGACGAGGTGGCCGAGGCGACATTCGTCCCGTTCACCGCGGCCACCCGGATGTCCGGCGTCGACGTCCCCGAACCCGAGGGCCTGCGACTGATCCGCAAGGGGGCGGCGGCGGCCGTGATCCGCTGGGTGAAAGATGCCGGCGGTCACGTCGGCGACGACCTCGCCGCCACCGTCGACGCGACGTCGGCGGCGGGTGGCACCCCGCTGGTGGTGGCCGAGCAGGTGGCGGGTCGGCCGGCGGAGCCGCTGGGGGTGATCGTGCTCAAGGACGTGGTCAAGGAGGGCATGCGCGAGCGCTTCGAGCAACTGCGGGCGATGGGTATCAGCACCATCATGATCACCGGCGACAACCCCCGCACCGCCCAGGCCATCGCGGCCGAAGCCGGTGTGGACGACTTCCTCGCCGAGGCCACCCCGGAGGACAAACTCGCCCTCATCAAGACTCAGCAGGCCGCGGGCCGGATGGTGGCCATGACCGGCGATGGCACCAACGACGCCCCCGCGCTGGCCCAGGCCGACGTCGGCGTGGCGATGAACACCGGCACCTCGGCCGCCAAGGAGGCCGGCAACATGGTCGACCTCGATTCCAACCCGACGAAACTCATCGAGATCGTCGACATCGGCAAACAACTCCTGGTCACCCGCGGGGCACTGACGACGTTCTCGCTGGCCAACGACTTGGCCAAGTACTTCGCGATCCTGCCCGCGATGTTCCTCGTGGCCTTCCCGCAGTTGGCCGCGCTCAACGTCATGCGGTTGGCCACGCCGGAATCGGCGATCCTCTCGGCGGTGATCTTCAACGCGCTGGTGATCGTCGCGCTGATCCCGCTGGCGTTGCGCGGGGTGAAGTTCCGCCCCTTGAACAGCGAGGCGCTGTTGCGGCGCAACCTGGTGACGTACGGCGTTGGCGGCGTGCTGCTGCCCTTCGTCGGCATCAAGGCCATCGATCTGATCGTCAGCCAACTCCCCGGGATATGAGGTCTGTCATGGCTATGTCCTTCCTGCGCCAGTCGGGTGCCGCGATTCGTCTGCTGGTCATCGCCACCCTGGTGCTAGGCGTCGCCTACCCGGCAGCCGGTCTACTCGTGGGCCAGGCGTTCCCGCGGGCCTCGGCAGGCAGTCTGCTGGAGGTCGACGGGCAGGTGGTGGGCTCGCGCTTGATCGGTCAGGCAGTTGAGGGCGACCAGTGGTTCCACCCGCGCCCGTCCGCTGCCGATTACGACGCCATGCGCTCGGGCGGGAGCAACCTGGGCCCGAACAACCCGGAACTGGTCGGCCAGATCGCCCAACGGCAGGCTCAGGTGGCCGCACGAGAAGGGGTGGAGCTCGCCCAGGTGCCCCCGGACGCGGTGACGGCGTCGGGCTCGGGGCTGGACCCGGGCATCTCGCCTGCCTACGCCCGGTTGCAGGTCGCACGAGTCGCGCGGACCACAGGTGTGCCGACGGCCCTGCTGCTGGAACTCATCGATGAGGCCACCACCCGGCCGGCGCTGGGGGTGCTGGGCGCACCTTCGGTGAACGTGGTCCTTCTCAACGCGTCGCTGGCGCGCACAATTGGGCCATGACGGTAGCCGAGGAATCGAAGCGGCCGCGGGGCCGGCTGCGGGTCTACCTGGGTGCGGCACCCGGCGTGGGCAAGACCTACTCGATGCTGCAGGAGGGTCGCCGGCGCGCCGCCAGGGGCAAGGACGTCGTGATCGGTCTGGTCGAGACCCACGAGCGTGCGCTCACGGCCGAGGTCTGCCAAGGGCTGGAGGCGGTGCCGCGCCGCGCCGTTCGCTACCGGGGGGCCGAATTGACCGAACTCGATGTCGACGCGGTGATTGCTCGCCGTCCGCAGGTGGCGTTGGTGGACGAGTTGGCCCACACGAACGCACCGGGCAGCACCCACCCGAAGCGGTGGCAGGACATCGACGACCTGCTCGACGTCGGCATCGACGTCATCACTACGGTCAATATCCAGCACCTGGAGTCGCTCAACGACGTCGTGGAGTCCATCACCGGGGTCAAACAGGCTGAGACGGTGCCCGACGACGTCGTGCGCCGGGCCGATCAGATCGAGCTGGTCGACATGAGTCCGCAGGCGCTGCGTCGGCGGATGGCGCACGGCAACATCTACCGACCCGACCGCATCGATGCTGCCCTGTCGAACTACTTCCGCGAGGGCAACCTCACCGCGTTGCGCGAGTTGGCGCTGCTGTGGACCGCTGATCGCGTTGATGATGCGTTGGAGCGCTACCGCTCCGACCACGACATCGGCGACCCGTGGCCCACCAGGGAACGGGTGGTCGTGGGCTTGACCGGCGGGCCCGAGGGCGCCAGCCTGCTGCGCCGCGGTGCGCGCATCACCAGTCGGGCCAGTGGTGGCGAGTTGCTGGCGCTGCACGTGTCCCCGTCCGATGGTTTGGTCGGGGGTTCCCCCGACGGGCTGGCCAGGCAACGGCGGATGGTGGAGGAACTCGGCGGCACGTATCACCAGGTTTCCGGTAGCGACGTCGCCGGGGCCATGCTGGAGTTCGCCCGCGCCGTCAACGCCTCTCAGATCGTGCTCGGTGCGCCGCACCGCGGGCGCCTGGCGGAGTTCTTCTCCGAGGGGGTGGGCGCACGGGTGGTGCGTGGCTCCGGCGATATCGACGTCCTCGTCGTCACGCATGAAGGCACGAGTTCGGGGCGCCGTGGTCGGTCCCCGCAGATGCTGTCGCGGGTGCGCAGACTGGTCGCCTGGGCGCTGGTGGTGGTGGGACTGCCGCTGCTCACCTGGGTCCTGACGTTGTGGGTCGACACCGACACCCTGCCGGTGGTGCTGATGATCTACCTCGCGGCCACGCTGGCAGTCGCCCTGCTCGGCGGCATGTTGCCGGCGGTGGTCGCGGCGCTGGTCAGTGCCACGTTGGCCAACTATCTGTTCGTACCGCCGCGGCAGACCCTGCGCATCGACGCGGTCTCGGACGTCATCGCCATCCTGCTACTGCTGGCGGTCGCCATCGCGGCGGCCCGGGTGGTGGACGTCTCGGCGCGGCGGATGCGGGAAGCGGCCAGGGCACGCACCGAGGCGGACGTGTTGACCACCCTCACGGGCACGATCCTGCAGGGCGAGCACGCGATCATGGCATTGCTGGAGCGGCTACGCGAGAGTTTCCACCTGGACTACGTCGCGCTGCGGGAGCGTCAGGAACGGCACGGCCGCTGGCGTACGGTCGAGAGCATCGGCACCGCTCCCGCCGATGCAGACCGACTCACCGAGGTGCCGATCTCGGGTGATCTGGAGATGGCGGTGGTGGGCGATGGTTTGAGCGCCGAGGACATGCGCGTGCTGGCGGCCGTGGCGGTGCAGGCAGACGCCCTGATGGAGCGTGATCGACTCCGGCGCGAGTCGCAGATCGCGCGTCGGGAGCGCGATCGCACGGCCACGCGTACCGCATTGCTCGCTGCGGTCAGCCATGACCTGCGCACACCGCTGGCGGGTATCAAGGCCGGCGTCACCAGCCTGCTGACCAACGACGACGTCCTGACCTCGGCCGATCGCCGTGAGTTGCTGGCCACCGTGGCCACGTCGACCGAACGCCTGCAGTCACTTGTCGACAACTTGCTGGATATGAGTCGGCTGGATGCCGGGGCGGTCCAGCCGCTCCTGGGTGATGTGTGGATCCCCGATCTGATCGCTGCGGCGGCCAAGGACGTGGACCCGGATCGCCTGCGCGTCACCGTGCCCTACGACCTTCCGCCGGCGCTCGGCGACGAGGGTCTGCTGGAGCGGGTGCTGGCGAACGTGCTGGAGAATGCGGTCCGGTATTCCCCGGCCGATTTCCCGGTGGAGGTCAGTGCCGATGTAGTCGCTGACGTGGTGATCATCAGGGTGGCCGACCGGGGTGCCGGAGTGGCACCTGACCAGCGGGAGCGGATCTTCCAAGCGTTCCAACGGCTCGGCGATGCCCCGCGCAGCGAAGGGGTCGGGCTCGGGCTTGCGGTGGCTCGCGGCTTCGTCGAGGCGCAGGGCGGCACGATCGAAGCTGACGACACCCCCTCCGGGGGCCTCACGATGCTGATCCGGCTGCCGGTCGGCGGACAGGGGAGCGAGTAGCCGTGCGGGTGCTGGTGATCGAAGACGATACGGCTCTGGCCAAGGCGTTGGCCATCACGCTGCGGGCGCGCGGCGACGAGGTGATCCACGCCTCGGGTGGTCGGGCGGGCGTGGACGCGGCAGCCCACGGGCATCCGGACCTGGTGATCCTCGATCTGGGGTTGCCCGACCTGGACGGCACTGAGGTGCTGATTGCGCTGCGCGGCTGGTCCGCGGTGCCGGTGGTGGTGTTGTCGGCCCGGCACGATGCGGCCGAGAAGGTGCGATGCCTGGACGCGGGCGCCGATGACTACGTCACCAAACCTTTCGCCATGGACGAGTTGCTGGCCCGGCTGCGGGCAGCGCATCGACGGGCTGACTCGCGGCCGGACGATCCGGTGGTGGCGACGTCGAGTTTCACGGTGGACCTGGCCCACCGGCGGGTGGTTCGCAACGGCGAGGAGGTGCGGCTCACCCCCACCGAGTGGCGGCTGTTGGAGGTGTTGGCGCGCAATGTGGGCAAGGTGGTGGGCCGGCAGATGCTGCTCGATGATCTGCGTGGGCCCCACGCCCCCTCAGGCGGGCACTACCTGCGGGTGTTCCTCAACCAACTGCGCGCCAAACTTGAGGACGATCCGGCCCACCCCCGGCACCTGCTGACGGTGCCGGGAGTCGGCTACCGGCTCGATCCGTAAGGGTGCGCCGCCGTGGCCACGCCGGCGCAGTCGGGAGCGGGGCCACCGCCCGAGCCGCTATGGCGTGACGATGGGGAACCAGAACTCGTAGGTTTCCAGGTTGCCCAGCAGCGCCATGATGGGCGCGGGATCGCCCTCGAAACCGGCGGCGCCGCTGGCGACCATCGAGGTGACGTCCCCGCCCATCAAGATCGTGTCCAGGACGTCGCGGGTCATCCGAATAGTGGAGTCGGCCGAGTCCGAGGCGCCCGCAGCGTGGTGCAAGGTGCCGTTGCTCAGCTCGAGGGTGTGGACGTCGTCATCGACGAAGAGGTTGATGGTGGCGCTGACTCCGGCCACGTTGGGCCCTTTGAGGCTGACTGCCATGGCGTCGAGGAACAGGTCCGTCGTGATGGACGAGACCATGCCCTGTTGGAGTGCGCTTGGGGCGCTCACCTCGCGGACACCGTGCCGCAACTCGGTGGCGCCGGCGAGGTAGAAGTTGCGCCACGGCCCGGACTCGGCCTGGTACGCCAACTGCTCGTACGTGTCGGCGAGCAGTGACGTGGCCTCGGTGTTGCTCGGGTCCGCGAACACCAGATGATTGAGCGCCTCCGCCACCCAGCGGTACTCGCCGGACTCGAAGTCCGCGCGCGCCTTCGCCAACAACGCCTGCGCGCCGCCTGCATATTCGACGAATTTCGTGCCTGCCGCCACTGGCGGGAGCGGGTGCAGGTTGGCGGGGTTGCCGTCGAACCAGCCCAGGTAGTAGTTGTAGACGGCTTTGACGTCGTGGTTGACGCTGCCGTAGTAGCCCCGATTCGCGAATCGCCCGGCGATACCTTCGGGTAGTTCGAGCATCTCGGCGATCTCAGCCGGACCATGTCCTTGGTTGGCCAGCCGCAGGGTCTGGTCGTGCAGGAAGCGGTAGAGGTCGCGTTGCGAGGTCAAGTCCTTGCGCACCGCTGCGTTGCCCCACGTGGGCCAGTGGTGGGAGCCGATCATGATCTCGGTGTCGTCGCCGAACGTGCGCAGCGCCTCGTGGATGTGCTTGGACCACGCCAGCGCATCGCGCATCTTGGCCCCCCGCAGCGTGTAGAGGTTGTGCAGCGTGTGCGAGGTGATCTCGGCCATGCACAGCGTCTTGTGCTCGGGCAGGAAGAAGCAGAACTCGGTCGGCGCCTCGGCGCCCGGGGTGAATTGGAACACGAAGCGAACGCCGTCGACCTCCACTTCCTGGCCCGTGTGGTCGATGATGTCGGTCGGCGGGTAGAGCGACATGGTGCCGTTGCTGGTGGATGGTCCCAGTCCCGCCCCGACCGCGCCCTCCGGTCCCGGCGACACCGCATTGCCGTACATGTACGTGGACCTGCGGCCCATCACGTTGCCGGCCATGACGTTCTCCGACACTGCCTCGTGGACGAACCCCGCCGGGGCCAGGTAGCGCACCCGGCCGGCGGTGACGTCGGCCCGGTCGGCCACCCCCTCGATGCCGCCGAAGTTGTCCACGTGCGAGTGTGTGGACAGTACGGCCACCACCGGCAGGTCCGCCACATGCTCGCGCACCAGTCGCAGACCCTCGGCCGCAGGTGCTGCGGTGATGAGCGGGTCCACGACGATCCAGCCGCTGTCGCCGCGGATGAACGTCATCACGGACAGGTCGAAATTGCGTACCTGATAGATCCCGTCGGTCACCTCGAACAGGCCCGTGATCGCCAGCAGTTGGGACTGTCGCCACAGGCTGGGGTTGACGGTGTCAGGTGCGGGCGCCCCCCGGAC
>JAUPKO010000438.1 GCA_030837395.1 Actinomycetota bacterium
AGCACTTTGTCCTTCGCTTTCGCCACCTTGTCGATCTGGGGCTTGATTGCGTCCTGAGCCTCCTCGGAGATCTGCTGGGCATCGAGTTCTAGTGCGGCAACGCTGGCCGCGCGCATGGCCACGATGGTATGCACCAGAGAGTCGTTGGCACTGGTGGCTGCTGCCCTCGCCTCGACCCGCGTCGCTTCGATGCGGTGGAGGAACGCTTCAGCGGCCCTGCGACCGCCGGGTAGAGCCATCACGAGGTCGAATGCTCCTTCGGTTGCCTGGGCGCTCGGGGAACTGATCTCGCGTTCAAGTTCCGCTCCGCGGTTCCATGCGTCTGCGGCACGATCCACCCGCTCAAGCGCATCGCGATTGAGTGTTCGGTCGATCCAGGGACGTTGGTCGAACGTCGACTTGAAGGCATCGCGTTCCGCTTGAACGAGGTCGTGTCCAGCGTCGAGGAGCGCTCTCGTTTCCTCTGGTGAGAGAAGCGACACACGGGTGATCTCACGACGGCCGGCCTCTAGTCCGAGCTGAAACTCCTCGTGGGCGAGCGCGGCCGATCGATCGAACTGCGCCTGCTTGTCTTGGAGTGCGTCGTCAAGCCGCGCATTGGCAATCTCCTGAGCTTCATGGATCGACGAGTCAAGTTGCCGGAGCCTCCTCTCGAGGCCGTCCTGGGCGTCATAGAGTGGCTTGAGTTTGACTGACTCGGCCACCTTTCCTCCGATCAGGCCTCCAGCGACGGCCCCGATAAGACCCCCCGTTAGGGCGCCTAGTCCGAAGGTCGCGCCACCCGTTGCCAAGTCGATCAATGCGCCCGTCTTTGCCCCAGCTAGCCCCCCGGCCAGAGCCCCTCCTCCCTTGGCGCCCGTGTCGACCGCAACGTTCTTTGCTGCTCGGCCCCAATCGGTCTTGCCCTTGTTCAACAGTTTTCCCTCGCGGTAGCTGCTTCGGACGGCAGCGATGACCAAACTGAGCCCAGGAACGATTCCACCATCGTCAAGCTCTACGCCGTCGGCCGCGACGCCCGTGTCACTGAGGATGTCGTTGACGCCGGAGAGGCTCAGGGATTCGTCGACGATAACGATGTTGTCGCCGATGATGTCGGCAGGATCCAGAGGCGTCCCGTCGAAGTAGATGGCATCGGTGGGGATGTTGGCCGCGTCCGCGTTGATCACAACGGGAATGTCCGGGTACTCGCTGAAGTGAGCGTTTGCCACGTTGTCATAGTCAACCGTCAACTTCGAATTCACTTCCTGACCATCGATGGTGAAGTCCCAGCCGGGATTGTTGCTCGCCTGGGGGAACTCGACGTTGTGGCCGGCCGCCGCGAAATCCTCCCCGGCGACCTGCTCCGCAACAGTTCCTTGGATTTTCACCGAGTCCAGCTGGTAGTCCTTCCAGTCCATCACTGAGCGAAGGTCAGCGAGCCCGTCAACCTGTGTGCCTGACAACTGGCTAAGGGCCGCAAGCACCGAGTCATCCAGTAGGAGTTGCGAGCGCACGGTATCTGCGACCGCGACTCCGAGCAGCCCGGCCTCCGGTGCCGCTACCCAGAGGGCGTCGCGCCAATCACTTGAGCCGGGCGATGCTGTCGTGTTTTCGGGGCCCAGTCCCACACCGAGCGTGAGGACGGGCGGGTCCCATACGACCGAGGTGCCGTCACGAAGGGCAAGTTCGGCGCGTCCTGGGTCGAGCACGCCGGTGCCCAGTGCCAGGGCACGGAACGCTCCGGGGCGCGTGGCGAAAGCAGGCTCGGGGTGGTTGGCGCGACCACGGTGCCTCAACTGACGGATGCCGACGGAGATCGCGGCGATGATGGCGAGCAAGATGACGATCCACATCCACATGGCAACCCCCGAAGCCCAGTGGGAAAGCGATGTCCCCTGTCGGATGCTATTGAGCCTGATGTCGCGTTGCCACGACTATCGGACAATAGGTCGATGTCTCCAGCGTCGGGAATGCGTACAGCAGCCGAGCAAGGGGGCCTGCCTATATCACCGCTGCTCTTGAGAACCGTGAGGTCGGGCGTGGTGCCTCAGGGGGAGAGGGTGAGGTCGCCTACAGGTCGATGACCTGGCCCGTCCCCGGCGTGGCTCGCACGATGCAGGTGCGCACCGGCAAGGAGCCCGTCACGCGACGCAGCAGCTCGCCGTAGCTCGACAGCTGCTCGCGGTAGTGCGCGAGCGTGAGCTCGCCGATCGTTTCGTCAGTCTTGTAGTCGACGAGAACGAGGCCAGCCGGAGACTGGTAGACGAGGTCGGCGAATCCCTCGACCAGCGTGATCCCGTCGAGGTCGACAGGTGCGGCGAGGTAGAGCTCACTCCATCGGCGAGGAGCGGCGAGCGCCTCCACCATCACGTCGGTGCGCAGGGCAGCGGTGACACGTACGGCAACCTCGGACGCGTTGACGGGGGTCGGCTCGGCGTCGGCGGCCTCCTGCGAAGCGGCCACGATTGCCGCGGCATCCGGCGTGCCGCCGGCCCGCACGAGTGTGTCTAGGGCGGCGTGCACGGCGATGCCGAGCGGACGCCCGTCGCGGGTCTCCCGCGCCTGTCGCTCGCTGCCCTCCTCGGTCGCGGAGAACGGTGTGTCGTGCTCAGTTGTGGGAGCAGGGGAGTCGGGTGCCAGGCCGAGGGCGAGGCCCGCTCCTGCACTGGGGGCGGCGATGAACGGAGCGCGACTGCGGGCTCGCACCTCAGCCACGGTCTCGTCCCAGTCAGCCGGCAGCGCAGCGGGAGGCTCGAACGCTACGCCCCGAGCAACCACGGGCACGTCGTCAAGGGCGGTGAGGTGCTCGTCCGTGCGGGGCATGGCGTCCCACAGCAGCGACGAGTGGGGCGGTTTCGCGGTGCCGCGCTCGCCGCAGACCGACAGGATGAGGTGATCGCGGGCCCGAGTGCAGGCCACGTAGGACACGCGCACGCGCTCGGCGTTCTTGCGGGGGATGCGGTCATGGGCATCCCAGTCAGCGAAGCCGGGGCTGCGCAGGCCGCCGGCCAGCGACCACTCGTAGTGGGCTGCGTCGACGATGCCGATGCTGGGGGCGGGGCTGTGGATCTGGTTCGCCATTCCTCCGACGACGACGATCGGGAACTCCAGGCCTTTCGCCTGGAAGACGGTCATCAGCCGCACGGCGTTGTCGTCGCGGTCATTGGGCTCGGCCAGCGAGGCCGCCCCGGTGTCGGAGTCGCCGTCCTTCACGGCCGCGAGGTAGTCGGCCAGCCCGACGCCACCGTCGTCCTGCCACCTCTGGGAGTGGGCGCGCACCATGCGCACGCAGTCGGCCTCGAACGCCCCCCGACTCGTGAAGGCGAGGGTCTCCTGCAGTCGGGTCGCCTCGAGCAGCGCATCGATTACGACGACAGGCTGCGGGACGCCGCTGGCACGCCGGAT
>JAUPKO010000439.1 GCA_030837395.1 Actinomycetota bacterium
ATCTGGTGCCCCCGCCGGCGGTGCGCACTCGCATTTCAAAATCAACCGGTCCGTGCTCGGCCGCAACGTCACCTTCGACGCTCGAACGCACGAGTGCCAGGTCCTCGGAGAGCACCAGCCCAGCGGCTGGCATGCCCACCAGATCGCTCGGGTCGAACCCCAGCACACGCTTGACGGCCGGCGATACCCACGTCACCAGACCCGACTTGTCCGTGAGGAATACGGCATCGGTGGCGTTCTCCGCAAGCCGTCGGTACTTCTGTTCACTCTCGGCCAGCGCCTGCCGCGCCCGCACTTCTTGGTCGATGTCGCGAAGTCCGGCGACTGCGCCTTGCAGCGTCCCACCCGCGTCGAACAGTGGTTGAGCATGCAGCGACATCCAGCGGTACGACCCGTCCCAGCATCTGATCAG
Source organism: Actinomycetota bacterium (assembly GCA_030837395.1). Classification (GTDB taxonomy): domain Bacteria; phylum Actinomycetota; class Actinomycetes; order S36-B12; family UBA10799; genus JACJWR01. The sequence goes on from JAUPKO010000439.1 coordinate 413, forward strand.
GAGTTCGAAGGGTTCGACCGCTTCGCCCGCGTCCCGCCATTTCGCCATCTGGGTCCGCGTCATCGCCAGCTGATCGGGGTGAACAATGTCGGATGCGCCTGTGCCGATCAGCTCCGCAGGGGTCCAGCCAAGCACCGCTTGCACCGACGGGGAGACCCACACGAGTTCGCCGGAGACATCGCGCTCCCAGACGATGTCCGTTGCGTTGTCAGCGAGCATCCGGAAGCGCCGCTCGCTCTCCGTCAGCGCCCGGGTATTTTCGACCCGTTCCGTCACATCGCGGGCGGTGGTGAAGAGCACGCGTCCGTCGTCGCTGGGCCATACGACCCAGTCCAACCACCGGTACTGTCCATCCTTGGCCAGGTAGCGGTTCTCGAAATCCACCGTCTGATGGGAGGGATCCTGCAGTGCGCGAGCCTCGGCGATGGTCTCGTCGACGTCGTCCGGGTGTACGAAATCCAGGTACGGACGCCCCGTCATCACCGCGGGCGGATAGCCCAGGACTCGCTCCCAACTGGGGTTGACCGCCGTGAAGAAGCCCTCGTGGTTGGCCACGGCGAGCATGTCGCGGGAGATGGCCCACCAGGTCCCGCCGGGGGTCCAGTCCGCATCGTCGTTCGGACCTGCTGGATAGCCCGAGGGAGCCGGATCCGGCGGATCAGCGGTGCCCATGTCAGAAGCCTAGGTTGTCAGTCGACCGGATCAGGGGGTGGCGGCAAGAGGACTTGCGGCCAAGGACCCCAGCGCCCGCTGCCGACGTCGAGCGATCAGCTTGCCCAATTCCCAGAGCAGTAGCAGCGCCGCCGCTGGCAGGATCGTCAGCATCCACTGGCCAAAGGTGAGGCTGCTGGTCCCTAGTACGTTCTGCAGCACTCCGAAGGTGGTGACGAGGAAAGCGAGCACGATCTCCAGCACGACGATGTGGTTGATCTGCTTGCAGTCGAAGGTCGACACCCGGAACACCGTGTCGGTCATGCTTCGACTCTCATAGGTGCAGACGATCCGGAAGAACGCGAACGCGGTTATCGCCAACGTGGCGCCGTCCACCGGTCCACGGGGCAGCGTGGCGCCGTGCCGGATCAGCCACAGCATGCAGCCAGCCATGAACGCGCCGGTGAGGAGCGACATCAGGATGACGGACCTACTGACAATCGGTTTGTTGCGTGGTCGGGGACGTCGGGTCATCAAGCCGGGGGTCTCCAGATCAAAGCCCAGCGCGATCCCGAGCGGCATGTCTATCAGGAAGTTGAGCCACAGAATCTGAACCGGCGTGAACGGTTGACCGGCGGCGATATTGAACAGTGTCGCGCCCAAAAAGGTCAGCACGAAGGCGACGAGGGTGATCAGGATGAACCGGACATACTTCAGCAGGTTGTCGTAGAGCGTGCGCCCCTGTTCGACGGCGAAGACGATCGTCGCGAAGTTGTCGTCGGACAGGATCATCCGCCCTGCGTTCTTGGCGACCTCAGTACCGGTACCCATCGCGATCCCGATGTCGGCGGCCTTGATCGCCGGCGCATCGTTGACGCCGTCCCCGGTCATCGCCACTACCTCCCCCTTCTTGCGCAACGTGTCGACGATCAGGACTTTGTGCTCCGGGGCGACTCGTCCGACGACTCCGATGTCTTCGATCCGAGCCAGCCGCTCCTCCTCCGGCAGGGCAGCGAAGTCGGCACCGAGGATCGCCTCCCCCGGTATGCCGAGTTTCCTCGCGATTGCCGCGCCGGTGGTCACGTCATCGCCGGTCACCATCCGCACCCGGATGTGGGCGGCCTGGGCGTTGGCAACAGCTTCCTGGGACTCCTTGCGTGGCGGGTCGATCATGCCCACCAGACTCGTCAGTTGAAGCTCCTGGATGTAGCCGAGCAGATCTCCTTTCGGATCGAACGTCGCCAGGTCCAGATCCCGGGTGGCGGCAGCCATCACCCGCAGTCCCTCGCCCTCCATCCGCTCGACCTCGGCGTTCGCCTTCGCCAGCTTCTGTTCGTCCAGCGGAACGGACTGCCCATCGACCACACCGGCCACACCGCGCTGCAGTACTGCAGGAGCGGCGCCCTTGACGAAGCAGCGGACGACCTCCTTGCCGGCGGCGTCTGTCGCTCTGTTGAAAGTGGCCATCAGCTTGTAAGTGGGGTCGAATGGCAGGGTCGCCAACCGGGGATAGCTGTCCCGGGTGGCGTTGACGTCGAGGCCGGCCTTGGAGCCCAGCACCAGAAACGCCCCCTCGGTCGGATCCCCGACGACCTTGCCGTCCTGCAGTTTCGCATCGCTGGCAACGATGAACGGCAGGATCACGTCGTCGATGGTCTTGGTGTTGCCGTGGATGTGCTGGATCTTCCCCATCAGCGAATAGCCCGTGCCGGTGACTGTGTAGCGATCGACGGGATCGAGCACCTCGACGACAGTCATCTGGTTCATCGTCAGAGTGCCGGTCTTGTCGGAATTGATCGCCGAGGTCGACCCCAACG
>JAUPKO010000440.1 GCA_030837395.1 Actinomycetota bacterium
CCGTGATGCGTCTCTCTTGCGGTCGGCAGGCCGGTATCGCGGGCCGGGTGCCAGTGGATCCCCACCGAGGAGAACAGCTCATGGACGGCGTCCCGAGGACCGGGCCGTGGGAGCTCTCGACACAGGCCCCGTCCTGCGACCGGAGCCAGATTCACCGATCTCGGCCCCCGAGCGGGAGGAGCCTCCGCGCGCCCCAGCCATGGCCCGGATTGCGCGGCGACGACCCAGGGAGGGGCAGGACAGCGGACGTCGGACGATCATCGGGGGGTCCGTCGGGGTGGCTGCTAGATTGCGGACAGTGGTTGGCGACGGTCCTCGCGCGGTGATGAGCGTGCGCGTGGGTGCGGGCGAGTGTGACGCCTTGTGGAACCGGGTGTTGTCGCGTCAGGGGCTGCACCCCAAGACCCGGTTGGGTTCCTGGCACGAGGTCAGCGAGGCGGGGCTGGGGATCCACGCGGCCCGCCTGCCGACCCCGGCCGCCACCGTCGCGGCACGCTGTGAGGACTCTTCGGCCGTGCGGACCGTGGTGGGCCGCACGGATGCCTCGACGGCCACGACGATCCGGTGCATGCGCCGCACCCTGCACCTGCTGCCGGTTCACCTGGCGGTACCGGCGCATCGAGCCACCCTGGGGTACCGGGAACGCGACGCCCTGCGCCTGGCCGTCCGTGCCGGAGCGGACGCCGCGGACCTGGCACGAGCTGAGGACCAGCTGACGCAGGTGCTGGCCAACAAGCCGATGACACCCCGGGCGATCGAGACGGCCCTGGCGGGTAGGGGCACGGCCGTGCCCATGGCCCGGGCCGCACTGAAACTGGCGTGGGAACGCGGCACGATCACGTGCCTGAACGTGTCCCGGCGCTGGAACCGGGAGGTGCGCGTCTTCGCCCTGACCGAAGCCGCGTGCCCGGGGTTGCTGGTCCCGATGGATCGCGACGAGGCGGTGCGGGTGCTGGTCGAGGCGTATTTCGACCGGTACGGTCCGGCCACCGTCGCCGACGCGGTGTGGTGGTCGGGTCTGCCCCGGCGAGACGTCCTCGCCGCGATGGACGCCGCGCCGTACCGGTGGGTGCGCCTTGCCACCGGGTGGGCGGCTTCTGCGGCGTTCCTGCCCGAGGCCCGCTACGAGGAACACCTCACCGTCGCGAGCCCGGGCGCTGCGGGGGTATGCCTGCTAGCTCACGAGGACGTCGCGTTGAAGGCGTACTTCGAGACGCGCAGCCGCTACCTGGACCGGGTACCGGCCGGTGCGGTGTTCAACGCGATCGGCGAGGTCCTGCCCACGGTGCTGCTGGACGGCCGGGTCGTCGGCCTCTGGCAGTGGCACCAGCGCCAGGGGTCGGTGCAGTGGACGGCCCTGTCCGACGTCCTGCGTGCCCGGATCGACGCCGCCGCCGAACGGCTCACGCACCTGCTGCGTCCGGGGTGGGATCCGCCGCCCGGTGCCGGGCAGGCTGATCCGGGCCAGCTCGCCCTGGCGATCTGACTCGCCCTGCCCGCACACGATCCGTCCGGGCCGAACGGTCCGGTCTCCCATCCCCCTCCTTGTTGCGAAGGCTGTGAGCCCATGAGTGTTCCTGTGCACCCCGTCGATGTGTTCCTCGTCCTGACCCGCGGCGAGGAGGTTCTTCTGGGGTGTCGTCAGGGCACGGGGTATGCCGACGGGACGTGGAACCTGCCCAGCGGGAAGCTGGAGACGCACGAGGACGCCGTCACCGGCGTCCTGCGGGAGGCGAAGGAAGAGACCGGCATCCTCCTGGACCCCGCCGACGTGCGCCTGGCCACGGTGGTCCACCACCGCAACGCCGAGGGCGCCGCCCGCGTGGGCTTGTTCTTCACCGCCGTCCACGACCCCGGCCGTCACGGCGAGGTCGTCAACACCGAACCCCACAAGTGCGCGCAGCTGGCCTGGTTCCCCCTCGGCTCGCTGCCCGATCCGACCTACCGCTACACCGCCGCCGGCCTGCACGCCGTCCAGGACCACGCCCCGCTGCGTCTGGACGGTTGGCGGTAACCCCCCGCCCCGGGACCTAACCCGGCCCCCTGCCCGCTCGCCACCGGCGAGGACCAGGGCTAAGGGCCACCACGGGCGCGGGACGTCGCAGGCACGTCGACTCCCCCTGCCCAGAACGGTGGTCCCGCGATGGACGTCGCCTTGCTGTACCCGCAGATCTACGACATGGCCCGGTTCGGCACCACCCGCAAGGAATTCCCACCCTTGGGGATCTTGAATCTGGCTGCCGCGATCGAACACGCCGGTCACCGCGTCCGGGTCCTGCCCGTCAGCCCCGGCCACGAATCCCTCGACCTGCGCGGCTACCCCGTGGTCGGGTTCTCCCTGTCCTCCTCCGCCACCGTCACCACCATGACGACCGCACGCACCAGCAGCCTGATCGACCCCGGGACCCTGGTCATGATCGGTGGCCTGCACGCCACCCTGTACCCCGAACAGACCCTGCGGGACCTGCACGCGCATGTGGCCTGCCTGGGACAGAGCGAGGACACCATCGCCGCCGTCCTGGACGCCGCCCCCGCACGGGACTTCACCGGCATCCCCGGGGTGCTGTGGCACGACCACACCGGGACCCTGCGACGCCAGGCTCCCCCACGATTGCCACGCTCCCTGGACGGCGTCCCCCTCCCCGCGCGGCACCTGCTGCCCGCAAACGACCTGGTGGTCACCGACCGTCTGGCCGGCACCAACCTGACGATGACCCACGTCGCGTTCAGCCGCGGCTGCGCGTTCACCTGCGCGTTCTGCAGCGCCGGACGCACCCCGGTGCGCTACCGCAGCGGAGCCGACGCCCACCGCGAACTCGCGTCCCTCATCGACACCTACGGGATCGACGGATTCGCCGTCGTGGAGGACAACTTCACCGTCTCGCGCCGCAACGTCCTGGACATCGCCGAAGCGATCGCAGACCTGCACCTGGCCTGGTCAGCGCCCTCCCGCGTGGACACCGTCGACCCCCCACTGCTGCGCGCCCTGGCACGCTCAGGATGCATCGAACTGAAGTACGGAATGGAATCCGGCAGCCCCCGCATACTCGCCGCCATGGGCAAACGCACCGATCCTGACCGCATCCGCCAAGCCATCACCTGGACCACCGACGCCGGCATCGGCGCCAAGGTCTTCATCCTGCACGGCTTCCCCGGCGAAAACACCGAGAGCACCCACGAGACCATCCGCATGCTCACCACCCTGGGATCAGCGATCTCCAGAGTCTCGCTCTTCCGATTCGTCCCCCTCCCCGGCTCACCCGTCTACGAACACGCCGAGCACTACGGGATCCACGGCACCCACCACCAACCCGACTGGGACGGAGACTGGTCCAAATTCCACATCCACCACAACACCCGCCACTGGTGGGGCGACCACACACAATGGCGCCAGGTCAAAGACTCGGCGGCCTCAAACGGTCCGGTCCACACCCGGTAGAATCATGCGAGATTCTACCTTAAGTGGACCAGTGATCGGGAAGTGA
>JAUPKO010000441.1 GCA_030837395.1 Actinomycetota bacterium
TGTTCGTGCAGAGCGTCATGCTGGCTGCACAGGTCCGCGGGCTTTCGACCTGCCCGCAAGTCTCGTTCGTGCGCTTCCAGGCCCGGCACGGTGTATGTGCCGACGGAGCCACTCGTCCTCGTCCGGGTGATGAGGGTGCTCCGCCCGTCGGCGACCTCGACCGAGGCGTTCGGCACCGGTTTCCCGGCTGCGTCGAGGATTCTCCCGGTCAGGGATCCGGTGCCCGGGGCGAGAGCGATCTCTCGGGGGTCCTCGACGGAATCCGCGGACGTGTCGACGACGATCCGCCGGGTGGCCCGGCCGAGTTTGCTGAAGGACACCTCGTACAGCCAGGGTTTACGCAGCTCAAGGGCCCAGAGCCCGTGCCTGTCGGTGGCGCCGAGGGTGCCTTCCGAAGCCGCCGGGGCCACGGGCTCGGGCAGGGCCATGCCCATCCGTGTGCCGCCGGCGCTGGCGCCGTCGCCGGACTGGCCTTTCCCGCTGGTCAGGGCGAGCGCGCGGTAGGAGATCCTCACGCCCCTGCCGTCGTGCCCGGCCAGAACGCTGCCCTGGACACGTACGGTCTGCCAGGCGACGGCGCTCTTTCGCGGATCCGTTCTCGTGGCGGCTGCGCCTTTGGCGGTTGCGCCTTTGACGCCGCCGCTGGCGGCCTTGTCACGGGTGGCCGCCTTGGCGACGGCTCGTTCCCCTGAGCGGAGGGTCACCATGGCGCGGTCGGTCAGATCCCGTGCCGGGGCCCACAGCGCGGCGAGCAGGAGGAGGCCGAGCACGATGCCCGCCTGTCCGAGCGCCGTCCGGGAACGCCGGGACGGCAGCCGCACGGTCCCCTCGGCGCGGACCGGTGTCGTGGCGCCGTGCGCCGTCACCGTCCAGGCGAGGGTGCGGCACCGTCCCGGGACGCGCCGGGTGCGCAACCGGATGGGGACTCGCACGCTGCCTTGCGCCGGAACGACGATCGGGTGGTGCGGCAGCAGCGCCGTCAGCCCCGGATCGGACGTCGACACCAGGGTGACGGCGAGTGGTTCGGCACGGTGGTTGTCCAGCACGAGGTGGGTGCGTGCGCGTCGGCGGGCGACGACGATCGCGGGGTCGAGTCTCGCGGTGGCGAGGGCGCGCGTGTCGACGACGAGTTCGGCCGTGCTCACGGCGTCCGGGAACCCCGGCACCTTGACCTGGAGGGTCCACGGGTACCGGCCCGCGGCACACCCGGCCTGCGGCGTGAGGACCAGGCCGACCTCGACGCTCCCTCCGCCCGGCAGGTCCACGGTCCGTGGAGGCGGGCACCAGCCGGGCTCCAGCCCCACGACGCGGACGAGGGCACGCAGGGGTCCTGCGGTCGGGTTCTCCAGAACGACTGTGACGGTGACCGGTTCACCGGCAGACACCCCGGCCTGCGGAACCGTGACGATCCGAGGTCCTTCCGTCACCACGACCACGCCCCGACCTGCGGGGAGGCAGCGAAGAGGGGGCTGGCGGAGGGATGCAACCGCACGGTGACGGTCGAGAGCGTCTTCTCGGGCGTGGCGGTCGGGACCGGCACCCGGACGCTGCCCAGGCCGGATCCGTCGGAGTTGCGTGCGACGATGCGGTAGTTCCCCGGGACGAGGTACTCGAAGGTGTAGCACCCGGTCTTGTCGGTCTCGCCGTGGTCGACGGGGTCCGAGGAGTCGTCACGGAACAGCGTGAGCATGACGCCTGGCGCGTTCCGGAGGGTGAGCGCCTCGACGACGGTGACCTTGAGCGCGGCCGGAGGCATGAGGACGGGCGCGGTGCCGGGGCGGGCGGTCCGCCCGCCGCTCACCCTGACGGTGCCGGTCCAGGACGGCGACCCGGGCGCGGAGATCTCCAGATTCCACAGGCCCGCCGGGATCCGTGACAGGTGGAATGTCCCGGCCTCCTCGGGACCGGTGGCCACGGGCACCGAGAAACTGTCGGTTCCCGCGCGCACGGTGACGGTGGCGCGGGCGAGGGCGACCGGGGGGCGCCCAGGCAGGGACTGGTACACCGCTGTTCCCTCGATGTCTCCCGTCGAGGGGGTGAGGGCGATTGAGGTGCCGGTCAGGGAGCGGATGTCGGAGTCCACGGTGGGCTGGCCGCGGTCGTCGAGGATCAGGCTGCGGGCCGCCATCAGCAGCCCGTCCCGGGTGAACGTCACCGTGTGGCGTCCCGGCACGGTGAGTCCCGTCAGGCGCCACGTGCCGTCGTCCGCGGTGACGTCGGCCGCTGTGCCGTCGTCCCCTGAGCCGTCGTCCGCGGTGACGTTGACCGCTCGCGCGGGCTCCGGCCGCCCACCGGCCGTCCGGACGTCGACGATCGCCCGGCCCGTGACGGTGACGGTGCCGGGCAGCAGCCGGAGGCCTGGCGTGTCCTGGTGGCCGCCAGCGGCGAGGGTGACGGTCTGGACGGCGTCCTGGTAGCCGGGTAGTGAGGCGATCACCGTGTACGTCCCCGGGGTCGGCAGATCCGCCAGGGTGAACCGGCCGGTGCCGCCCTCGCCCGTGCCGGTGACGGCGGCGTCCGGGCGACCGGTCACCCTGACCGTCGCCCCCGCGCGGGGCTGGGTCCCCGTCACCACCACCCCGCTGATCGATCCGTCACCACGGCGCAGGACGAGGTCGTCACCGGTCCGGTGCTCTCCGGGGCCCAGCTGGATCGGGGTCGCGGCACTGACGAGGGAGCCCTTGGCGGCGGACAGGACGTAGTCGGCCGGGCCGGGCAGGCTGGGGACGGCGAAGGTGCCGTCCACGCCGCTCACGGCGGTGGCGACGACGGCGTCCGGCGCGGCCGAGTCCGGGGGCATCCGTACGGTGACGCTCGCTCCCACCGGGTCGCTGCCGGTGATCCGTCCGCTGACGCTGCCCGGCACGGTGTCGAGGATCATCGGCGGCAGGGTGACCGGGCTGTCGCCCACCACGGCCTGCTTCGCCGCGGCGGGGTCGGTGGCGCCGGGCCACCAGAGCGGGGAGGCGCCGGCGGGCGCGAACCGCACGAGGTAGGGGCGGCTGACCAGGTGCTTCAGCTCGAAGCGGCCGTCCGCTCCGGTGGTGCCGGTGGCGGTGGCCGTCTCAGGGGTGTCCGTGCGATGGAGGGTGACGACCACGCGGTCCTGCGGCCGGCCGGTCGCCGCGGACAGGACCGTGCCGGTCAGGACGCCGTGCCCGGTGGTCTCCTCCGAGGCGCCGAGGGCGTCCTGGACCGACCGGGCCAGCTTGATCACCGAGGTGCGTTCGGCCGTCGAACGAGCGACGTAGCCGCGCAGGGTGAGGGCGGAGACCGCCGCGAAGACCCCGAGAGTCAGGCCGAGCCCGAGCAGGGAGACGGTGCCGCGACCGAGCCACGGACGCTGCACGAACGTCATCCTGGCCAGGGGCTCCGGCGGGGCGGCCGAGCGGCTCGACGTGGTGGGGCGGTTGGTGAGGTGAACGGTGAGGGGCCTGGCGAGGGGAGGCCCGGTCAGCCGCCTGCGAGCCTGGACGACGGCCTCGACGGAACACTGTTCGCCCGGGGCCAGCCGCAGCCGGGGCGGGCTGAAGACGAATCGGACCCTGCCCTCCTCGTCGTGCCCGGCCAGGGCCGCCGCGACGGTGGTGTTCCCCTGGTTCCGGGCGACGAGGCGGAGCACGGCCCGCCGTCCGCCCTGGACCACCGCCGGTTCGACGCGCAGCTGGACCAGTTCACGGGCCGGTACCTCCAGCGTGACGTCGGTGAGGGTCACCTGATGCGGTGGGGTGAGCTCCCGGACCTGGACGGTCACCCGGCGGGTCCCGGCGGGAAGGTCCTCCGGCGGGGTGAGGACGACGCCGAGCGTCCGGTTCTCCCCGGGGAACAGCGACACCTCGGATTCGGGGATCTCGACCCAGGCCGGATCGGCTCCCAGGACCCGTAACGAGAAACCGGCGATCACCTCGTGCGGGTTGTGCACGAGGACGGACAGATGCCCGGGGATCCCGGGACCGCACGTGAGCGAGGTCGGGGAGACCTGGACGGTCATCGCTTAGTCAGGGTGAGCCGGGCTTCGGCGGCCGTTCCCGCAGCGATCCGTCGTCCGGCGGCGGCGAACAGTCCCTCGGGCGTTCGGGCGGTCGCCGTGTACCAGGTGTCACCCTTCAGGCCGGTCCAGCAGTAGCGGCCCCGGACGTCGGTGGTCCGCTCGGGGGAGACCGTCACGCCGTCGGTCACGGTGACGGCGACCCCCGGCGCGGCG
>JAUPKO010000043.1 GCA_030837395.1 Actinomycetota bacterium
AACTACCTGTACTCGCTGGATGCGGGCAAGACGTGGGTCACCCGCAGTCCGGCCTCGGCGTCCACGACGATCGACTTGGCCAGCCTCACCACCGGCAAGACCTACAGCCTCGTGACCCGGGCGGTCTCGGCTCATGGGTTTGGGCTGGTCAGTGCGCTCGTCAGCTTCGTTCCGGCGCTGCCGCCGGCAGCCCCCACAGCGCTGGTCGCAACGCCGGGATACGCCTCGGCGACCGTCAAATTCGCGGCACCGGGGGACAACGGCGGCGCCCCCATCACGGGCTACGAGGTGTCGGTCAACGGCGGGGCGTGGAAGGCGGCATCACCCTCGGGTACGTCGTCACCGAAGACGGTGATGGGACTGGTCAACGGAACCCAGACGAGCATCCGGCTGCGCGCCGTCAATGCAGCTGGCCCGGGGGCCGCGAGTGCGGCCGTGACCGTGAACCCCACCGGAGCGCCCGCGGCCCCAACCAATGTGAAGGCGGTACCGACCGACAAGGGTGCCTGGATCGGCTTCACTCCCCCGGCCTCGAACGGCGGCGGTGCGATCGTGCGCTACGAGTACAGCCTCGACTACGGCGCACATTGGACCACCCCGGTGGGCGGCACCACCACCTCACCGATGCTCATCACCGGTCTGACCAACGGCACCGCCTACGGCATCAGAATCAGAGCCGCCAACGCCGTCTCTATCGGCACGGCCTCCGCGGCCGTCACGGTGGCGCCCAGCGCCGACCCGCAACCAACCGTCTTCGTGCCGGTGTCCCCCGCTCGCGTCATCGACACCCGGGTGGTCAACGGGGGCGCGGGTCCGATCAAGGCCAAGAGCACCCGCATGTTCTCAGTGCGGACCACGCAGAAGGACGGTCTGCCGGTGGTGCCGGCCGGGGCCACCGCGGTTGCCATCAACCTGACGGTGCCCAATCCGACCAAGTCCGGCTACCTCGGCCTGCCCACGGACGCCGTCACGCCGCCGAGCGCGGCGGCCATCACCTTCCGCGCGGGCGAGACGATCGCCAATGGCATCACCACCACCCTGACGCCAGCGAGGAGCATCTACCTCTACGCCGCTGTCGATGCGGAGGCGGCCGTGGATGTGCTCGGCTATTACATCCCGGCAGCTCTGGCCGGATCCGCCGGCGATCACGGCAAGTTCACCGCCATCACACCGGTGCGTGCCTACAGTTCCCTGGTCGATCCGCAGGGTGCGCTCGCGCCGACTGCCCCGAATCAGCCGCCTCGCACAATCAAACTGGCCACGTCGCAGGCAGGCGCGCCGATCCTGCCTGCCGGCGCCACCTCGGTGGCCTACAACATCACGGTAGTGAAGCCGGATCAGGCGGGCCATCTGCGTGTCATGCCCGGCAACCAACAGTCGAGCGCGGCCTCGGCAATCAACTGGGCCACCAAGGGCGACACTATCGCCAACGGATTGGTCGTCAATGTCGACGGGGCGGGCGCCATCAACGTCGCGAACTGGTCGGCGGGCAAGGTGAACTTCCTCGTTGACGTAGTCGGCTACTACTCGGCTAGCGGGACGCAGTTCTATCCGCTGACGTCGGCGCGGGTGCTCGACACCCGGCTCAGCCAGGGTGGCGCGGGACCCATCCTGGCCGGGAACGATGGTGTTCGCATCGCCTACGTGTCAACCACCCAGAACAGCTGGCAACCCGTCGTCCCCGCGGGGGCGAAGGCGATCTCCTACAACCTCACCGTCACCGGGCCCAGCACTGGCGGTCACCTGCGGGTCTGGCCCTCGAACGCGCCCCTGGTGGACGCCTCGGTGCTGAACTGGCCGGCCGCCGGCTACACGCGATCAAACGGAACCATGGTGGCCATCTCTGACCAACGTCAGGTCCGCGTTTACCTCGGGTCAGGCAAGGCCGACGCGATCATCGACGTGCTCGGCTACTACCGCTGACGCCCCGCTTGCGGCACCTGCGGCTCCGGGGTGCCGAACGGCGGCTCGGGCCGAGTGGCGGGCGAATCCGTCAGAGGGCGTAGGGGTTGAGGAACTGGGTCTGCCAGAAGGCGGCTCGCTGCACCTGAGTCAACTCAGCTTGGTCGCAGACGTCGTGCCACTGCCGGCGAAGCTTCGGTTCCACCACGCGGCTGTGGGCAGATGGCATATGCCGGAGTCAGCACCAACTGCTCACCCATGACGAAGGCAGCATGATTGCGGGCGTGGTCGTCGGTGTTTCCGCACAGGATGTTGAAACTGACGCGGGCGAACAACTCACGAAGCGTCCGTCTGCCAGCAGCACGAGTCCACTGAACCTGCGCCACGTCGAGTCCTGCCCTTTGCGCGTGGACGGTAGTTAGCTGGCGAGTCCTGGAAATCGAGCGCACCATGCGTCAGAGCCCGACTCGAGCAGGTAGGTTCGTTCGGAATCCTCGCCAGTTGGCGTACCAAGGCGGTGATTGACCACCTGCCTCCACCACGCACCGGGTCAGAAGTCATCGTCCACCGGTCCCGGTGGGCGGGCGGCCGACGGCAGCAGGGCCAACTCGGCCCGCTTCAGCGCGCCGTACCTCAGCATGGCCGCGTCGTCGGGGTCGAAGAGTGGAACTCCGACCAGCCGGGCCGCTTCGAACACGGTGCCGATCGCCACTCCGGGATCGCCACGTTCGATCTTCAGGATCGTCGGAGCGGAGACGCCGACGCGCTCGGCGAGGTCCCGAATCGTCCATCGACGGCGAATCCGCGCAGCCTTGATCGACGCCGCCAGAGTGGCGAGAGCCTCCTCGGTCAGAGGAGTCAGACGGTGACGCACCATCAAACTATTGTTGTTGAGGAGGGCCTTTAAGACAAGTATTCTTGCCCATACACCGGAGGTGCCGAGCAGGTTTGCGACGAGGCTCGGCGGATTGGCGTCCTCCCGCACGGTTGCTTCGAGGATGGCTCCCCCGAGATCACGGATCTGGCCGCGACCGCCTCAGCCCCTCGACCTGTACGCCAGGCCCGTCAGCCCACTAGCCGCCGGTGTAGAAGCGGTCCACCTCGCCGAAGGCCTCGTCGAGGATCGCCAGGCCAACGCGGGCCTCGTCGTCGGTCACCACACACGGAGGCACCACGTGCAGCCGGTTGAAGTTGACGAACGGCAGCAGGCCCCGGCTCACACACGCCGCCGTCAGCGCGGCCATCGCCTCTGACGTACCGCCATAAGGGGCCAGCGGCGCACGCGTCGACCGGTCAGTCACCAGGTCCAGCGCCCAGAACACCCCAAGCCCGCGGACCTCGCCGATCACCGGGTGCTTCTCTGCCAATTCGGCCAGGCCCGGTGCGATCACCTCGTTACCCACCCGCGCGGCATTCTCGACGATGCCGTCATTGCGCATCGCCGTGATCGTCGCCAGAGCAGACGCGCAGGCCAGCGGATGACCGGAGTAGGTCAGTCCCCCTGGGAACACCCGCTCGTCGAAGGTCGCCGCAATCTCGTCGCTGATGATCACCCCGCCCAGCGGTACGTAGCCGGAGTTGGACCCCTTCGCGAAGATGATCAGGTCCGGTTCCACGGCCCAGTGGTCAAAGGCGAACCAGGCGCCCGTCCGGCCGAAACCGGCCATGACCTCGTCCGCGATGTAGACGATGCCGTACTTGTCGCACAGCGCCCGCACCCCATCGAGGTACCCCGGCGGCGGCACCAGCACACCCGCG
>JAUPKO010000442.1 GCA_030837395.1 Actinomycetota bacterium
CAGGCGCCGCCTCGAGGTGCGAGGTCAGGGTTATGCACCAGGTGGGGCACTCGGTGACGCACAGGTTGCAGGAGGTGCAGTCGGCCTCGGCCAGGGCGATCGAGGCCCGCGCCTGCTGCGGCCGGGCACTCACGGCACGGGCCAATTCGGGTGCACACCTGGCACCCGCGGCGACCTTCGGCCGCTGTCGGGGGATGCCCCGGGCCATGGCGTGGTCAGTCGGGTGGGCAGCGGGGTGCGCCGCCGCAGCGGCGGGGCCGAAGGGGGGCCCGCGTCGGCAGACTCGGCAGGGTCGGCGATGCCCGCGTCGGCAGGGTCGGCCAGCAAGAGCGGCCTGGGGTCGCCGCCGGTGAAGGTGATCCCGAGGAACTCGGCCGCTTCCCGTTCGTGCCATGCGGCGGCGGCGAAAACGTCCCGCACACTGGGCAGTGAAACGTCCTGCGCCACCTTCGTGCGCACCACCACCGAGGCCTGCCCGGTCAGCACCTCCGCGATCACCTCGACGCCGCCGGGTTGCCGGTCGTCTAGGTCCACGGCACCCAGCCAGTCCAGCCGACCCCCGATGTCACGGACCGCGCACATCACCACCCGCCACGCCGCGGGGTCGACATCGACACAGGGGGGCCCACCGGCGTCGGACAACGACTCCCCACCGGGACCGGCCAACGCGGCCGCCAGGATCACCGCGAGCACATCCTCACCGAACTCGGACTCGCCGTTCATGCGAACACCCCCGACGACGAGTCGTCGACTGCGTGACCCACGGCCAGCAACACGGCTTCGGTGAGCAGGTCCGGCCGGGGCGGGCAGCCGGCCACGTCGACGGCGCCGGGAACCTCCTCGCGTAGGCCGGGCACCACTGCATACGAATCCCAGTACGGGCCGCCACTGATGGTGCACGCCCCGAAGGCCACGGCCGCCCGCGGCTCGGGCAACTCGGCCCAACTGCGCCGCACCACCGGCAGCAGCGCAGTGGTGACCGTCCCGGCCACCACCAGTACGTTCACCGGGGCGTCATCGCTGCCGACGGCAGCGGTCCAGCGCGGCAGCGGCAACTCGGCCATCGCCTCTGCAACCTCCACCGCGCAGCAAGCCAGACCTAGGCACCGCAATCGGACCCGCCGACCCGAGACGTTCAGCTCCACGACATCAGCAGGATCCACCGCACCGGCGCGCACCACACCCGAGTCTCCCACGTGCCACACGATAGACCCGGCCTACACTTGAACCCAGGTGTTCTCACACCTCACCCTGCCGCGCACGACCGCCCACCGGGTCGTGCCCACATGAGCTCGAGGTCGCATTGGCTAAGAAGACGGTCCAGAAGATCGATCGCGTCATCATCCGGTTCGCCGGCGACAGCGGCGACGGTATGCAGTTGACCGGTGACCAGTTCACCGCGACCGCCGCGAGTTTCGGCAACGACCTGTCGACGCTGCCAGACTTCCCCGCCGAGATTCGGGCCCCGGCCGGCACCCTGCCCGGTGTCAGTGCCTTCCAGATGCAGATCG
The DNA here is from genome assembly GCA_030837395.1 of Actinomycetota bacterium. Classification (GTDB taxonomy): domain Bacteria; phylum Actinomycetota; class Actinomycetes; order S36-B12; family UBA10799; genus JACJWR01. The sequence goes on from JAUPKO010000442.1 coordinate 1,512, forward strand.
CCGACCACGACATCATGACTCCCGGTGACGCCCCGGGCGTGCTGGTGGCCATGAATCCCGCCGCGCTCAAGGCGAATATCGCCGATCTGCCGCGCGGGGCGGAGGTGATCGTCAACACCGACGAGTTCACCAAGCGCAACCTGACCAAGGTCGGCTACGACACCAATCCGCTGGAGGACGGCTCACTGTCGGCGTACCAGGTGCACCCGGTGCCGCTGACCTCGCTGACGGTGCGTGCCCTTGAGGGTTTCGATGTCTCCCGCAAGGAGGCCGAGCGGGCCAAGAACATGTTCGCGCTGGGACTCCTGCTGTGGCTCTACAGTCGGCCGCTGGACGGGCCCGAGGAGTTCCTGCACGAGAAGTTCGCCCGTAAGCCCGAAATTCTCAAGGCCAACATCACCGCCCTGCACGCGGGTCACAACTACGGCAACACCACCGAGGACTTCGCACACCAATACGAGGTCGCGCCGGCTGTGCTGCCCCCGGGCACCTACCGCAACATCACCGGCAACCTGGCACTGTCGTTCGGACTCATCGCGGCCTCGCGAGCGACCCGACTGCCGCTGTTCCTTGGCTCCTACCCGATCACCCCGGCCAGCGACATCCTGCACGAATTGAGCAAACACAAGCGGTTCGGGGTCGAGACGTTCCAGGCCGAGGACGAGATCGCCGGCGTCGGTGCCGCGATCGGCGCCTCCTATGGCGGCGCACTTGGCGTGACCACCACCTCCGGCCCTGGTATGGCTCTCAAGGGCGAGGCGATCGGCCTGGCCGTGTCGCTGGAGTTGCCGTTGATCGTCGTGGATGTGCAGCGCGGCGGCCCGTCCACCGGCCTGCCGACCAAGACCGAGCAGTCCGACCTGCTGCAGGCGATGTTCGGGCGCAACGGCGAGTCGCCCGTGCCGATCATCGCCCCGCGCTCGCCGTCGGACTGCTTCGGCGCCGCGGTGGAGGCGGCCCGCATCGCGACCGTCTACCGCACTCCGGTGATCGTCCTGTCGGACGGCTACCTCGCCAACGGGTCCGAGCCCTGGCGGGTACCGACCACTGCAGATCTGCCCGACCTCACCGTGAATTTCGCCACTGAACCCAACCACGTCGAGGCCGACGGCAGCACCGCCTACTGGCCCTACCTGCGCGATCCGGAGACGCTGGCCAGACCGTGGGCCGTGCCCGGCACCCCCGGCCTGGAGCACCGCATCGGCGGTCTGGAGAAGGCCGACGGTATCGGCACGGTGTCCTACGACGGGCGCAATCACGAGCGCATGGTGCAGCTGCGCGCGGCCAAGGTGGCCGGCATCGACGTGCCCGACCTCGAGGTCGACGGCGATCCGGAGGCCGAGGTCCTCGTGCTCGGTTGGGGTTCCACCTATGGGCCCATCAGCACAGCGGTGCGGGCTGTGCGCGCCGACGGCAAACACGTCGCCCAGGCGCACTTCCGGCATCTGAACCCCTTCCCGGCGAACACCGGCAAGGTGCTGCGGCGCTACCGCCGGGTACTCGTACCCGAGATGAACACCGGCCAGTTGGCGATGATGCTGCGGGCCACCTACCTGGTCAACGCCGAGAGCATCACCAAGGTGCAGGGCCAACCGTTCAAATCCGCCGGACTGCAGGAACTCATCGAGGAGGCGATCGCCCATGCCTGAGCCCATCGCACTCAAAGCCAAAGACTTCAAGTCCGATCAGGAGGTGCGTTGGTGCCCGGGTTGCGGGGACTACGCGATCCTCGCGGCAGTGCAGGGCTTCCTGCCGGAGTTGGGCAAACGCCGGGAGGACATCGTGTTCATCTCCGGCATCGGCTGCTCGTCGCGGTTCCCCTACTACCTGACCACGTATGGGGTGCACTCGATCCACGGCCGGGCCCCGACACTGGCCACGGGACTGTCGGTGACGCGCCCGGACCTGGACGTGTGGGTGATCACCGGCGACGGCGACGCCCTGAGCATCGGCGGCAACCACCTGATCCACGCCCTGCGCCGCAATGTCAACCTCACCATCCTGCTGTTCAACAACCGCATCTACGGGTTGACCAAGGGGCAGTACTCCCCGACGTCGGAGTTGGGCAAGATCACCAAGTCGACCCCGGTCGGCTCGGTGGACGCGCCCTTCAACCCGGTCACGCTGGCGCTGGGTGCCGGGGCGACGTTCGTGGCGCGCACCATGGACACCGAACGGGCCCACTTGACGTCGGTGTTGCGCGCGGCGGCAGCGCACAAGGGCACGTCGTTGGTGGAGATCTACCAGAACTGCAATATCTTCAACGACGGCGCCTTCGAGATCCTCAAGGACCCCGACACCCGGGATACCGCACTGATCCGGCTGGAGCCGGGCCAGCCGGTGGTGTTCGGCGCCGACGGGGAGAAGTGCGTCGTGCGCGACGAGGGTTGTGGGCTGCGGGTGGCAGACACCGCGAGTGTGGACCCGGCCATGATCCACGTGCATGACCCGGCGGCGGAGTCGCCGCTGAGCGCCTTCGCGCTGTCGCAATTGGCCGATCCGGTGACCAACGACCGCACCGCCATCGGGGTGTTCCGCGACGTCGAGCGACCCAGCTACAACGAGTTGTTCAGCGCCCAGCTGGCAGCGGCCGAGGATGCCGATGCCGACCTCGACGCGCTGATCGCCGGCAAAGACACCTGGACCGTCGCATAACCGACGCGGCCGGGGGCGAGCCGGGCGACGCGGCCGGGGGC
>JAUPKO010000443.1 GCA_030837395.1 Actinomycetota bacterium
GCGGACCGTGCGTGGCGAATGGTGACCCCGGCATCGAGCATGCCGGTGATCGCTGCCAGCGTGGTGGCCTCGCTGACCCCGCGGCACAAGTCGAGCAGCAACGTGACCTCGCGACCCGAGTGGCGCGCCGCATCGATCGCGGTCGCGCAGACGCAGTAGTCCGTGGCCAGGCCGACGACCTCCACGACGTCGATGTCCGCCTCCGCCAGCACCTGTTCAAGGGTGAGTCCGTAGCTGGTCGCCCCAGTAAATGCTGAGTACCCGGGTTCACCCTGACCCTGCAGGATCTCGGCATCGACGAGGTCCAGGACCGCAGCGAACCCCGGGGCGTAGTCGGCACCGGGTGAGTGCTGGACGCAGTGCACCGGCCAGGTGTTGAGGTAGTCGGGGGCGGTCCCAGGCTCGGCGAAGTGGTCGCCGTTGTCGTTGTCGGCCTCGTGCCAGTCGCGCGTGGTGACGACCAGAGCGAAGTCCTCGGCGTGACCACGGACGTAGTCGGTGACGAGCCCGGCGACCTCGCTGCCACCCTCAACGGCAAGCGCACCGCCGTCGCAGAAGTCCTGCTGTAGGTCGACGACGATCAGCGCCCGCCGACGTCCATCCACACGCGATGTCTCCATAAGTCGCCTCCTGTCACTGACTTACCGGATGCTGCTGTGCCGCTGGTGCTCAGGCCGCTGAGCCCTTGGTTTCAGTGTGCCCGACACCGCGCCGAATGTCCCGCAGTGCGTGATGTCAAAGGCTCGCGGGGCCTGATCCTCCCTGAGGGCCACGAGCGTGGTCACTCGGTCTCCAGCTCACGTTGGATACGGACAGCCCCGGCACGGGGAACGCCACGAATCCATGCACCCGGGAGTAGACCAGCCCGCTGCCGATCACGCTGGCATGGGCAGGGCTGGCGCGCCGCGCACTGCCACCCATACTCGCGGCGACGTCGCGGACCGCACTGCCATCGTGACCTCCGACGGCCAGGGCACGACGGAAAGCTAACATGGACCAACGAAGCGGCAGATGGCGTTGGGTTTCAGTAGACAGGGGCCGTGGAGCCGCCTATCGGAATCGAACCGATGACCTACGCATTACGAGGGCGCCGTACTGTCTAGTATAGCACAGCTGTGTGTCCGTTTTGTACCGATAATAGGCATTCATGCGTGCTACTAGAGCACCTATGACGCCTCTAGGCGACATAGGTGGACTCCATGTTGGGGCCAGAGTCGGGGCCAGGGCGGTAAGGCACGCCGCTATCCAAGCGGTGAATCATGACACCGGAACTCGACAGCAAGCCTTGTACACCTACGAGCTGGCGGGTCGTATTTGAAGTTGCCCAAGAGGCAACTTCAGCGAGACGTCCGCGCGGGGGAAATCGGTCACATCGACTGAGGGCGCTGGGTGGCCTCCACCCGAGATGATCTATGGGGAATGGCCACCACTTGGAGGCAGGCGCCGATCCCTCCAGACGCGCGGACGGTCACGAAGGAGTCCGGGCCTCCCCCCGTGTCGTACACGCCTCGGGTCGACGAATGTGACGAGGACGAATGGGTCTACGAGCTTGACCGCCATGAGCCACGAAGCCACCGACGTCGGGAGCTGTAGCGCCATTGATGGCGTATGCAGGCCAGCGGCGGTGGTGCCGGCGCGACACCGCCGACTCCTGATCGCTGCGACCGTTCGACGCTTGTGGTGGTCGGTCGAGTTGGCGCGCGCCGACACCGTTCGGGACCAAACCAAACCCGAACGTGCGTACGGGCGATGACTCGAGGTCGCCGTTTCGGGCGCGAAGATCCTTTGACTTGCGCGTGACCGGGTCTTAGGTTCCGCGCTACCCACCCCGCAGATGCGGACACCAACTTGGCTGTCCGGTGGATGCTCACAACGTCGCTCAGCCCGGTCGACGCCGCGGAGTTGGCCAACGGGAGGACGGCCTCACCCCACCCCGTCCCCCGTCTCCAGAACGTCATGGGCATTCCGCCTAGGTGAGCACGCCCACCCAATCCGACATTGCGGGCCTGCTGTCGGGCCGCGATGCTGCTCGGCGCAGGAGGCGGGAATTGGCTGCCAAGAGTCCATCCAGCGGGGCCTGTCCCCGCGCCGGTCGATGCGACCCTAACTCACCCAGCGTCATCTCAAGCGGTCCCGGGGAATTGGCAACATCGAATACGGTGGGCTCACTCGATGACAGGCCAACTTGCGGGTCATGAATTCACGTGAACTGCGAGGCCGCCTTGAACCTCCACCGGCATTCGGGCCCAATACCCCCAAGCGAGGTGTTTGCCATAGCGGGCGCCTCAATGCCCGTCGCTCGACACAGACCTCGCCGCACCGCCGTCCGCTCTCACCCGGGTTCCGCACCTAACGTCGAGTCGGGCCAGCAAAAGCGGGTTGGATAGGAAATTCTGAGCACGATGCAAGGGCGCATCGTCACAACTCTCGGACATCAGCGCCCGCGCTGTAGCATCTGCAGACGTTGCAGTCACGCATGGTGATCAATCACATATGCTACCGATATGTCGGGTGATACGTTCCTTGATCGGTCATTGACTGCGGCGGCAGTAATTGTTGTGCCAGGCATCATGGGGTCGGAACTTCGCGAGAATGGCAAGACCATCTGGGGATTCAAGTCCCTCGGATGGTACTTCAAACACTGGCAACAGGGGCAGTTCCGCTTGCTGCAACTGACCGAGCAGGAAGGCGCAGGAGAGTACGGAAGGGTCATCGCGCCCTGCCTTCTCTCCAGTCCTGCATTCCTGCCCAAATTCGACGTTGTGAACCCATACTGCAATCTCGTGGCGCGCCTTCGGGCCAATGCGGTCGACCCCGCTGCGGTTACAACGTTCCCCTATGACTGGCGGCTTCCGGTCTCCCATAACGGCGCCCTGCTGGCGCGTGTAATCGAGAGTCACGCCTACAACTGGAGCAAGCATCCTGCCTTGAAGCGCTACCTCGCCGAGTACCCCGGAAGCTCGATGAAGGTAGTTGTGGTAGCCCATTCGATGGGTGGCTTGGTCACACAACACGCGACAGCGGATGCCCACGTAGACCGGATCATCGCTCTTGGGACACCGTGGCGCGGCAGCGTCAAGACTGTCGGAGCCATGGCCACCGGAGACCTAGAGGGTCTGCCGTTCTCCGCAGCAGCCGTACGAGATCTTGTCACCTCGCTACCGTCCATGTACGACATCCTGCCTCAGTGGGCGTGCATCGCGCCTCGCGACCCAGCCAAAGACCCGACCCCGGTCGACGGAGCCTTCATAAGCTCCATCGGAGGCGACCCGGACCTGTGGAGGCACGCAACAGCTGACTTCCAGGCAAGAGCAGCCCCATATGACACCCAAGCCGAGATCGTCTCAATAGCAGGGATCAAACAACCGACTCCAGCATCAGTTCAGACCACGGCCTGTAGCACCGGCCTGGAGGTAACCACCCGGGCCTTCATGCGCGACGGAACGGTCTTCGCTCGCGACCGCAAGGGTGGGCTTGTCACCGTCGCCGCGACCGGCGATGGCACTGTGCCCCACTTCTCGGCGTCTCTGCATGAGCACGCCCACAAGTCCGTCCAGCGTCTACAGCACGGCCAGCTCGCCTACGCGGCCGAAGGTCTAGCCGTGGCGTCCCACTTCGTCAGACACAGCGATGAACCTCGGTTCCTGGCCGCCCCTTCCGACCTCGGCATCACAGTCCCGCAGGTCGCAGAGAGGGGGACACCCGTCTA
>JAUPKO010000444.1 GCA_030837395.1 Actinomycetota bacterium
CGGCGTAGGACGCCAGGGCCGGACGTTGCGCCAGCACGGACTCGGGAATCCCGAGGCGCACCTGGCCGACCTTGAGCGTGTAGGCGTCGCCCTCGCCGCGTTCGAGCACACCTTGGACGAGGTTCATCGGCGGCGATCCCACGAACTGCGCGACGAAGATGTTGTTCGGGTGGTCGTACACCTCCTGCGGGGCACCGACCTGGTTGAGCACACCCTTCTTCATGATCGCCATGCGATCGCCCATCGTCATGGCCTCGACCTGGTCGTGCGTGACGTAGATCGTGGTGGTGCCCAGCGAGCGCACCACCGACGAAATCTCCGCCCGCATCTGCACCCGCAGCTTGGCGTCGAGGTTGCTCAGTGGTTCGTCCATGAGGAACACCGAGGGCTCACGCACGATGGCCCGACCCATGGCGACCCGCTGCCGCTGGCCACCGGACAGTTGCGCCGGCTTGCGGTCGAGGTAGTCATTGAGTTCGAGCATGTCGGCGGCCTTCTGGATGCGCGCCTTGATCTCGGGCTTGGGCATCTTGCGCAGCTTCAGGCCGTACGCGATGTTGTCCGCCACGGACATGTGGGGGTACAGCGCGTAGGACTGGAACACCATCGCGATGTCGCGGTCCTGCGGAGGAAGGTCGTTGACGACCCGGTCGCCGATCAGGAGTTTGCCGCCGGAGATGTCCTCCAGGCCGGCCACCATGCGCAGTGCGGTGGATTTACCGCAGCCGGACGGGCCCACCAGGACAAGGAACTCGCCGTCGGCGATGTCGAGATTGAGGTCCGCGACGGCGTGATAGCCGTTTTCGTAGACCTTCTCGATGTGTTCGAGGACCACCCTTGCCATCTGTCAGCCTCCGCTAGTCGTCATCAGTGCGGAACGCCGCCAACGCCAGATCCAGACTCCAGGTCCATCGCCGGGCAGGCGCACACTGCCATCGCGCACCAGTGCTGGTGCATTGCCGTACAGCATGTCGGAATCCGCCCCGTCATGCACGCCAATCGCCGAGGAGGGTAACGCAATGGGCTCCCCGGGCCCCCGCGCCAACAGCACCAAGACGCTCTCAGCAGGGGTCTCACGCAGGAAGGCCACGCGGTTGGCGTCCGTGTAGGCCCACCGCAGGCCGCCGCTGCGCAACGCATCGCAACCGGCCCTGACGGCGGCTAGTGCGCGGTAGGCGGCCAGGGTGCCTGAGTGCCACGTCGCGGGGGTGTCCCAGGGCATGGCGCGACGCGCGTCCTCGCCGTTGATACCTCCCAGGCCCAACTCGTCACCGGCCCAGATCATGGGCACACCCGGCTGGGTCATCATGGCCGCCACGGCCACCTCGACCAACCGCGGATCGCCGGTGAGCGTCGCGATGCGCGGGGTGTCGTGGCTGGAGACGAGGCTCAGGCTCGCCTGCCGCGCAGGCCAGGGGATCGCCGAGAAGGCGCGCATACTGGCGACCACGGCCGCCCCCGGCAGGCGCGGCCACCCTGGCCACGGCAGCCCCAACCAGTGGTCGATCGGCAGGTCCGGCCGGGCCAGCCAAGTCCAGATCGGTTTGCTGAACCCGGAGTAGTTCATCACCCCCTGCCAACCGTCACCTGGTAGGTCACCGGTGAAGTCGTGGAAGTGCTCCCCCACCAGGTAGGCATCGGACCGCTCGGTGCGCACCGCTGCGCGCAACTCCCGCGCCACCTCTGCGTTGAGGTCATCCGACCCCTCGCGCCCGGTCATGTTGGCAACGTCGATGCGCCACCCGTCGAGGTTGTACGGCGGCCGGAGGTAGCGGCGCACCGGGCTGGCCGACCCGGCGATCATACGCTCGCGCAGGGAGGCACTGGCGTGGTTGACCTTGGGCAGCGACGGCACCCCGAACCAGCCCACGTAGTCGTGGGGGTCGTCACCGAAGAAGTAGTAACTGGCCTCGGGCGAGCTGAGGTCCGCCTGCGCCCGCTGGAACCACTCGTGCCGGCTGCCAGTGTGGTTGGAGGTGAAGTCGCCGATCACTTTCATGCCGCGCCGGTGCGCCTCGGCGATCAACTCCACGAAAGCCGCATCGCCGCCGAGCAGGGGGTCGACCACATCGAAGGTTGTGGCGTTGTAGCGGTGCACGGACGGCGCCGGGAACACCGGAGTGAGGTAGAGCAGATTGGCCCCGAGCGACGCGATGTGGTCGAGGTGCTCGCGCACGCCGTACAGGTCGCCGCCGTAGAGCTGCCCGGACGCCCCCTGGCCGCTCCACTTGGGGGCGTCGCCCCAGTGGGCAGGTTGTGCCCAGTCGTCGGCCGCCGCGGACGTCAGGGCGGGGTCGATGCGCCCGGACCGGGCGAAGCGGTCCGGGAAGATCTGGTAGGCGATGGCGGATTCGAGCCAGTCCGGGCCGCCCGGATCCAGGGAGGACTTGAAGTCTCCGGCGTCGGTGGGATCGTGGTCGACCGGTCCGGCAGCGGTGATCCACCGGTAGTTGTGCGTCCCGGCATCGGTCAGGAACCGGTACGAGACCACTGGGTTGACCTGCGTCAACCGCGCCCGCCACCACGTCGCCCCGGCATCCACCCGCGCGACGACGGCCGGCGCCGGAAAGCCTTCGCCGTCGTGCACCTGGCGGGCCACCACACGGGTCACCCTTGCTTGGTGCGGCACCCGCAGGTAGACGTCGAACTCCTCACCCAACCGCGTCGGCGGCGCGGGCAAGTAGAGCGGCGAGCCATCGTGGTGCGGTTCCTCGACGAGGAGGGCCGCGCCACCGGCGTTGG
>JAUPKO010000445.1 GCA_030837395.1 Actinomycetota bacterium
AGTGGCAGGCCCAGCGTGAGGCGGACCCGGCCGGCTTCACCAAGGCCGCGCAGGCCTCGATGGCCGCGCACGTGCGGGCGATGGTGGAGATCCAGGACAAGGGCGCCGAGGTCTTCGACTACGGCAACTCGATCCGTGACGAGGCGCGCAAGGGCGGCTACGACCGGGCCTTCGAGTTCCCCGGCTTCGTGCCGGCGTACATCCGGCCGCTGTTCTGCGAGGGCAAGGGCCCGTTCCGGTGGGCGGCGCTGTCCGGCGATCCCAAGGACATCGCCGCCACCGACCGCGCAGTCCTGGACCTCTTCCCGGACAACGAGGGCTTGTCGCGGTGGATGCGGGCAGCCAGCGAACGGGTGGCGTTCCAGGGCCTGCCGTCGCGTATCTGTTGGCTCGGCTACGGCGAACGGGACAAGGCGGGCCTGAGGTTCAACGAGATGGTGGCCTCCGGCGAGGTGTCCGCACCGTTGGCGATCGGCCGCGACCACCTCGACTGCGGCTCGGTCGCCTCGCCCTACCGCGAGACCGAGTCGATGCTCGATGGCTCGGACGCGATCGCAGACTGGCCGTTGCTCAATGCTCTGGTCAACACGTCCTCCGGAGCCTCGTGGGTGTCGATCCACCACGGCGGCGGCGTGGGCATCGGTCGGTCGATCCACGCCGGTCAGGTGTCGGTTGCCGACGGCACTGCGCTGGCCGCGCAGAAGTTGGAGCGGGTGCTGACGAACGACCCGGGCATGGGCGTGATCCGGCACGTCGATGCCGGGTACCCCGAAGCCCTGGTGGTGGCCGAGCGCGACGGCGTGCGGATTCCGATGCGGGAGGGCTGAGGTGACCAGCGACGTGTCCGCGCAGGGGCGACCGCCCGGCAGCACGCTGGTCACCGGCATCGGCGAGTTGGTCACCAACGCGAGGGCCAACGAGGGCCCCACGAGATCGGGCCACAACAGCGATGACGACCTCGGCATCATGCGCGACGCCGCGCTCGTGATCTCCGACGGAGTGGTGGCGTGGGTCGGGCCATCTCAGGACGCACCACCGGCGGACCGCCGGATCATTTGTGCCGGCCGCGCAGTGATCCCGGGCTTCGTCGACAGCCACTCGCACGTGATCTTCGCCGGCGACCGGTCGGCCGAGTTCGCCGCGCGGATGGCCGGTCAGCCCTACACCGCCGGCGGCATCCGCACCACGGTGGCTGCCACCCGCGCGGCCAGCGACGAGGCATTGCGGCGCACTGCGGCTGGGCTCACGGATGAACTGGTCCGGTCAGGCAGCACCACCTTCGAGATCAAGTCCGGCTACGGCCTCACCGTCGAGGACGAGGCCCGATCGCTGCGGATCGCCGCCGAGTTCACCTCCGAGACGACGTTCCTGGGCGCCCACGTGGTGCCGGCCGACTACGCCGGCGATCGCCGGGGCTACCTCGACCTGGTGACCGGCCCCATGCTCGATGCCTGCGCACCCCAGGCCCGGTGGGTGGACGTGTTCTGCGACCGCGGTGCCTTCGATGCCGACGAGGCGCGTGAGGTGCTGACGGCCGGGATGGCGCGCGGCCTGGTCGCGCGGGTGCATGCGAACCAGTTGCAACATGGGCCCGGCGTACAGGTGGCGGTCGAGGTCGGTGCTGCCTCGGCCGACCACTGCACCCACCTGAGCGACGCGGATGTTCTGGCCCTGGCCGATTCGACCGATACCCCCACCACGACCGTCGCCACCCTGCTGCCCGGGGCGGAGTTTTCCACTCGCTCGCCCTACCCCGATGCTCGGCGACTGCTTGACGCCGGCGCGATGGTCGCGCTGGCGACCGACTGCAACCCCGGGACGAGTTTCACGACATCGATGCCGCTGTGTATCGCGCTGGCGGTGCGCGAGATGCACATGACGGTGGCCGAGGCGCTGTGGGCGGCGACGGTCGGCGGCGCGACCGCATTGCGTCGCGCCGATGTGGGGAGGGTCGCCGTGGGGGCACCTGCCGACCTGTGCGTGCTTGACGCGCCAAGCTACGTGCACCTGGCCTACCGTCCGGGTGTGGACCTTATGCACCAGGTATGGCGAAACGGCGTCGCGGTGCACCACCGGCGGACCGATTGGATAAATGCTGATGGCTGACCTGCCCGACGACCCGAAGTGGCCGCGGGCCGCGGGGTGGCTGGCCGAGGGCACCCGTGCCTGGCAGGCCGCCCCGTCACTCGTCGCCGATCTGGGACTGCTCGGAGTCCCCACCTGGGCGACGTCGATCTCGCCCACCAGGGCTGACTCCACCCCGGCCGCGGTGCGGGCGGCGCTGGCGCGCTATTCGGTGTGGGCGGAGTCGACTGATACGGACCTACGCGACTTGCTGGCCGTCGACCTCGGCGACATCGCCGAACCAGACGGTGACGAGGGCGAGGCTCGAACGCGCGAGACCCTGGCCCGTTGGACCGGCCAACTGCTGGTAGCACTCGGTGGCGACAACTCCCTGACGTATGCCGTTACCCGTGGATTGCGGGCAACCGGCCTGGTGACCCTCGATGCCCATCACGACCTGCGGGACGGCCGCTCCAACGGCTCACCGGTGGCCCGGCTGATCGCCGACGGCGTGATCGACCCGCGCCGGATCGTGCAAGTCGGCATCAGCGACTTCGCCAACTCACCCGATTACGCTCGGCGGGCCCGGGCTCTGGGTATCAAGGTGATCACCCGCGAACAGATCGCCCGCAACGGGATCGTGCCTTCGATGACCAAAGCCCTGGCGATCGCCGGCGACGGCCCGGAGCCCCGGGTGCATGTCGATCTCGACGTCGACGTGTGTGATCGGTCGGTGGCGCCCGGGTGCCCGGCAGCTGCGCCAGGTGGCATCAGCGCCTGGGAGTTTCGCCAGGCCGCCCGCTCGGCGGGTCAGGACCGGCGGGTCGTCGGAGTCGACTTCGCCGAAGTTGACGCCTCGGCCGACACGCCCGACGGACGGACCGTCCGCCTGGTGGCGCTGGGCGTGCTGGAGGTGGCCGCGGGCCTGACCAAACGACGGGTTCGCATGCTCGCCGTGTAGTCCCCGCCGCGGCACTACGACTCGCCGAGTTTCTCGGCCGGCATCAGGGTGGCGGTGACGTGGCCGCCAGCGCTGAACGCCATGCTGCACCCGCCGATGTGACACGACTGGTCCACAGACATGTGGATGCAACTATCAGCAGAGCCGTGGCGGACCAGTAACCTGTGGCCAAACGTCACTGCAAGGGAGTCATATGCTGGGAAGCCGTGGGCTGGGCCGCCTGGTTGTCATCGTCCCCTGTGCCTTGGCGGCCGTCGCCTCGGTTGCTGGCGTCACGCCTGCGATGGCTGCCGAGGATCCACCACAGCCGCCGTTCGCTGCCTTCGCCCCAGCGCCGAACCCCGGCAATCTGACCCCGCCGGACGCCCGGACCATCGCCGACGCCCAACAGCGAAT
>JAUPKO010000446.1 GCA_030837395.1 Actinomycetota bacterium
AGCGCCTGACCGAAGGCGAGTTCCGCGGGCGGCTGGTCGGGCACGTGGTACCAGGTGGTGCACGCCCGAGTGGTGGGGGCGGGCACGTCCGGCAGCAAGGTCGGCACCTGGGCAGGTCCCACAGCGACCACAACCGCCGCCGCCGTCAACTCTCCCTGGTCGGACCTCACCCGTCCGGGGGCCACGTGGGTCACCGACGTGTTCAGGTGCAGGTGGTCGATGTGTGCGGCGAGTTGATCGGGCAACGCCTGCATACCGCGGGCCGGCACCGAGGGGGTGCCGCGGACGAAGGAGCGCAGGATCAGGTCCGCGAAGCGGCGGGAGGTGTGCAGCTCCGGTTCCAGGAAGACCCCGGACAGGAAGGGTGCCACCAGTCCCGACATCAGGTCGGCGTTGACTCCGGCAGTTGTGAGCACGCGGTTGGTCGGGTCGTCTGTGCGGCGCGCGAGGGTGGCGGGATCGGTGGTGGCGCAGCGCAGTGCGTAGGCGGCGAATCGCGCCAGACCGAGCGGTCCGCCCAGGGGCGCACGCAGCGCATCAAGCGCCCAGGTGGGGTGGGTCCGCGGATCGCCGAGACGATAGCGGCGACCTTGCCCGGCGACGATCGCGCCGCGCTCGAAACCCTTCAGGTCCAGCGCCGCATGGTCGAACACCCGCGCGCCCTCGGGATAGGTCGGATTGTAGAGCTGGAAGCCACGGTCGAGGCGGAAGCCGTCGACGATGTCGGTGCGGACCCGGCCGCCGGGAGCCGCGGCCGCCTCGAGGACGACGACGGAACGGCCCGCCTGTTGCAGGTGGCGGGCGGCGGCCAGGCCGGCCAGGCCGGCGCCGATCACGATGACGTCGGCGTCGGCGGGCAGGCCCGGCTGGTCGTGGGCAGGGGACATGAACCCAGCGTACGGGGCCGGGGTGGCGATCCCGGCCCAACCAGGCCTGTGGATGACGCCCTCGCGGGTGCCCTCGAATCGGGCAGGCTGGAACCATGACAACAGCCCGCTGGCCGCCTCCGTACGGCAAACGTCCGCATCCCCTGCCGGCACCGCATCGTCGAGGTGTCCGGCCCGATCAGTGGCCGACCACCGGCGTTGTCGGATCGGTGTGGCCGCCGCCGTCGGAGCTCGCTGCGCCACCGCGACTGCTCGAGTGGAGCCGGCGCAGCCGCAAGCCGATGTGGGCCTGGGGCACCCGCACCAAAGTCCTGGGTGGGCTTGCGGTGGCCTCGGTGGCGACCTTTGCCGGACTGCTGCTGGTGGTGTGAACGCTCAGACCGTGCCGGTGTGGCCGGCAGCCGCCAGGGCTTGTTCGACCGTGGGGTCCAACCAGGTGAACCCGGACTCTTGCAGCACCTGCGGCACCACGTTCTGGCTGGACAGGATGTCCTCGGCGAACTCCCCTAGCGCAGCCTTCAGTGCCAGGGCCGGTACCGGCAGGAACGCCGGGCGGCGCACGAGCTGGGCGATCGCCTTGGTCACCTCACGGTTGGTCACTGCATGCGGCGCGACCAGGTTGACCGCACCGGCAAGCGAGGCATTGTGCAGGCAGTACTCCAACGCACGAACCTCGTCGCGCAACGAGATGAACGACCAGTACTGATCACCGCTGCCCACGCGGCCGCCGACCCCGTATTTGAAGATCGAGATCAGTCGGCCGAAGGCGCCCCCGTCCGGGCTCACGACCAGTCCGGTGCGCGCGTGCACAACTCTGATCCCGGCCTCCTCGGCGGGCTTCGTGGCGGCCTCCCAGTCGACCACCACCTCGGCCAGGAAGCCGCTGCCGGCCGGGGAACGCTCGGTCAGCGGCGCCGGACCGCAATCGCCGTAATAGCCGATGGCCGAGCCGTTGACCAACACCGCCGGACGCGACGTCAGGCGCGCCAATGCCCGCGAGAGGGTCACCGTGCCGTGCACCCGGCTCTCGCGAATCTCCTTCTTGTAGGACTTGGTCCAGCGTTTGTCGCCGACACCGGCGCCGGCGAGGTTGACTGCGGCGTCGATCCCTTCGAGACCGTCGTCCACCGTGCCCGAGGTGGGGTCCCAGCGAAGTTCGTCCGGCGCCTCGGCAGGGCGTCGCACGAGTCGGATCACCTCGTGCCCGTGTTCACGCAGCGACGCCACCAGCGGGGTTCCGATGAGGCCGGACGCGCCGGCGATCGCGATGCGCATGACGCTCACAGCCCCAAGTCGAAGTCGCACTCCTCGAGACGCTCCTTGACCGCAGTCAAGAATCGCGCAGCGTCGGCGCCGTCCACGATGCGGTGGTCATAGGTGATGGCTAGGTAGACCATGGACCGCACCGAGATCGAGTCGGCGCCGAGGTCGTCCGTGACCACGACCGGTCGCTTGACGACGGCACCGGTACCCAGGATCGCGACCTGCGGTTGGTTGATGATCGGGGTGTCGAACAGCGCGCCCCGACTGCCGGTGTTGGTCAGGGTGAACGTGCCGCCGACGAGGTCGTCGGGGGAGAGTTTATTGGTGCGGGTTCGCTCGGCTACGTCGGCGATTGCCTGGGACATGCCTGCAATACCGAGGTCGCCGGCG
>JAUPKO010000447.1 GCA_030837395.1 Actinomycetota bacterium
GCGTCGAGCCAGGTTCGGAGGTCAGGGCCTAGGTCCTTGCGCTCAAGCGCCAGTCGGATCACGGCCTTGAGGTAGGAGAGCTTGTCGCCGGTGTCGTAGCGCAGGCCGTCAAACACCACCGCGTGCATCCCACCGCCAGGAAGCGACGGATCGATCAGCGTCGCCAGCGCATCGGTCAACTGGATCTCCCCGCCCCGGCCCGGCGCCGTGGTTCTCAGCACGTCGAAAATGGCCGGGTCCAACACATACCGCCCAATGACCGCCAGGTTGCTGGGTGCTTCGTCGGCGGGCGGCTTCTCCACGAGGCCGGTCACCCGAACCACCTGCGGGTCGTCGGTGGGCTCCACCGCAGCGCAGCCGTAGGACGAGATCTTGGCGGCCGGCACCTCCATCAGCAGCAGCACAGACCCGCCGAATCGGTCGCGGGCGGCGATCATCTCGGGTAGCACCGGCGTGCGCTCATCGATGAGATCGTCACCGAGCAGCACGGCGAACGGCTCCTGACCAACGTGCTGGGCGGCCTGCAGCACCGCGTGTCCGAGACCGCGGGGCTCGCCTTGGCGGACGTAGTGAATCCTCGCCTCCTCGCCCACCTCTCGGACCAGTTCGGCCCGCTCGTGGTCACCTTTGGACTCGAGCGTCGACTCCAGGTAGGGGTAGCGGTCGAAGTGGTCTTCCAGCGCTGTCTTGGCGCGGCCGGTGATCATCAGGATGTCGTCGAGGCCGGCGTCGGCCGCCTCCTCCACGACGTACTGGATGGCCGGTTTGTCAACGACCGGGAGCATCTCCTTGGGAAGCGCCTTCGTCGCCGGCAGGAATCGCGTGCCGAGGCCGGCCACCGGGATTACGGCCTTGCTGACGGTGTGCGGGGCGCGGGGGATCGAGGTGGGTTCGCTCACAGCACCCGAGCGTAGTGGGTGCCGGGTGCGCGACTCCTGCGCCAGCCGACCGGCGCCACCTAGAGGTAGCCGTGGGACTCCAGCCAGCCCATCCCGGCGACGGCGCTGGCGGTCATGTCGTCCAGGCCCAGGCTCGACCGCCACCCCAGCGCCTCGGCGGCGCGCGACGGATCCGCCTGCACCACGGAGGGGTCGCCGTCTCGCCGCGGCGCCTCCTCTGCCACCAACTGGTCCCCCAGCGCGAGGCTCATCGATTCGATGACCTCGCGCACGCTCGAGCCGCGGCCGGTGCCGATGTTGAGGATGACCCCGCTGCCGGGTGCCTCGTCCGTCACGAGCCTGCAGGCCGCCACGTGGGCATCGGCGAGGTCGGACACGTGGATGTAGTCGCGGATGCAGGTGCCGTCGGGGGTCGGGTAGTCGCTGCCGAAGATCTTCGCAGGACGGCCGGCGGCTCGCGCCCGCAGCAGCATCGGTATCAAGTTGTTGGCCGACGTGTCCGAGAGGTCGGGGGCTCCCGCACCCGCCACGTTGAAGTAGCGCAACCCGGCCCAGGAGAGACCGAGCGCGGGCGCCGAATCCCGGATCATCATCTCGCCGATCAACTTGCTGGAGCCGTACGGGTTGGTCGGGTTGGTCGGGGATGCCTCGGTGAGTGGGTTGTCGTCGACGGGTTCGCCGTAGACGGCGGCCGAGGAGGAGTACACCAACCTGCGCACCTCCGCCGCGGCCATCGCGGTCAGCAGGCTGATCACACCGCCGGTGTTCTCGTTGTGGTACTCGACGGGTTCGTTCACCGATTCACCGGCCGCCTTCTTCGCGGCCAAGTGGACGACGCCGGTGACGTGCAGGTCGTGCATCACCTGGGCGAGTTCGCGGGTCTCCAGCACACTGAAGACCTCTAGTTGCGCCCGGTGCGGGACTCTCTCGGCGATACCGGTGCTCAGGTCATCGACGACCACCACCCGCTGCCCGTCCGCCTGCAACGCCCGCACGACGTGGGAGCCGATGTAGCCCGCTCCGCCGGTGACAAGCCACGCACCTGCACTCATAACCGCTCCTCTGCAATCAACCCGCTCGGCGCTATTCAGGTGCCCGAACGCAGCCCGCGTGGTCCCGCTGCCGTGCAGTTGCCCGGCGCTGGCTGAAGCCTAGGCGGGCCGGGCACCTCAGCGCCGCGGAGGACCGAAATTGGGAAGACCTGCTCGTCAAGCGGTCAGCAGTGGAACGTCATACAGCCGAAATCGGGCATCGCGGGTAACGGTCGTGAGGTTCTCGAGTTGCGCCTGCGCGATGAGCATCCGGTCGAACGGGTCTTGATGGTGCTGCGGCAACTCTCCCGCCTTGGTCGCGTGAGCGAGACTGATGGGAAGCGGCTCAAAACCGTTGCCGGCAATCGCTTCTTCAAGGTTGTCTGGCGCTGAGAGTTTGCCCAGGGACCTCTTGATGGCTATCTCCCATACTGATGCGGCCGAGACGAAGACGTCATTTCGAGGATCGCTTACGGCCCGAGCGGTAATTGGGTCGAGCCCGCTATCGGCTAGCCACCACAGGAGCGCGTGGGTGTCAAGGAGCAGTCGCAAGTGGCGGTTCCTCTCCGAGAAACGCCTGGGCCACGGCGGGGGGCAATTCATCGAAGTCCGGTGCGATAACGACCCTGCCGCGCCACGCCCCCGCAACGCGACTGTCTTGCCGCTTCACCAGCGGAACAAGACGAGCCACCGGTCGACCCGCGCGCGCGATCACTATTTCCTCCCCGTGCTCGACCCTGTTGAGAAGTTCAGAGAATTGCGACTTGGCCTCGTACACATTCAACTGCTCCATACGTAAAGGGTAGACAGGTTGGTCAAGGTTGGTCAAGGTTGCGACGAGACTCACTAAAACTGCCCGCGAAACGTTCTCCGTGCCTCACGGAGGAATGCCCGCGAAACGGGGCGCGTAATGGTGGCATGGGATGTGAGATGTCGATGAAGGCTCGTGCCGAGGTCACTACGAGGTACGCGAAGGCGTATGTGAAGGCGGGCAAGAAGGACAAGGGTCGGATCCTGGATGCGGTCGTGTCGGTGACGGGGTGGTCGCGTGACAACGCCCGGCGCCGTCTGGTCGCGGCCGCAGGCCGCCCGCCGGGTGCGCGGCGGCAGGTCGCCAAGGCGCCGCGGAAGCAGCGCCGGGTGAAGTTTTCCTACGATTCGGTGAAGGTGCTGCAGCGGGTGTGGGCCGCCTCGGGTGGTCAGTGCGGGAAGTATCTGGCGGCGTCGATGCGCCTGCAGCTCGACGGGTTGGAACGCCACGGTGAACTCGTCGACGGCGTTGATCGGTACAGCCCCGACGTGCGCGCAGAGTTGTTGTCGATGATTGCCAGACACCGGTTCCGATGCCCACCGCGCAGTAACCTGCGGTAGCCAGCGCACCGGCGCTGCTGTCCACTAGCGAGTTGGTCTGGCGACCACTGTCACCGGCGTAGACCCGCCCTGACTGTTGACTGCCACGATTTGCAGTCGGTAGGTCGAACCTCTGGTCAACCCAGCGACCGTGCGGGTCA
>JAUPKO010000448.1 GCA_030837395.1 Actinomycetota bacterium
CGACCGCGACCGACGGTCTGTTCGGCTTCGACCCCGATGGGCGGATTGTGGAACAGGAGATTCTGGGACCTCGGACGGCGCCGGGTCCCGAAGGGGAGTGCGGCTACGGAGAGCGCGGCGCACCGGTGACGATGCCGTTGGAAGCAGACCTGATTGGTTGGATCTTCTACGCCAGACTCGACTACTACAGCGGAGCCGAGACGACAGCCACGGTCCGGGTGGGCCCAGAGGTCGCGACCGTGCCGATCCGATCCGGAGTCCACTCCGTCTACTTCCCCACCGCAGGCCCAGCGAAGGCGGTACAGATCGACGTGGTGGATGCCGACAAACCTGTCTGCTTCGTGTCGGTCACTGTGGGAAACCGGGTGAGCAAGGCGGGCGGAGACGCCACACCGGTGTTGCCACCTCCTGACTAGCCAGGTCACCTGCCCGGGCGAGCGGTACCGTGTCACTCGGCCGCGGCGCGGTCGTTGGGTGGTTGACCACGTTGAACAACGGGAGGATTCAGCATGTCAGCAATGCGCGATGCCAGCATGAACACGAACATGCACGCGGCATTCCTACGCGAGATCAGCAGGCTTCAATCGGGCCTCGCCACCGCGGACCTCGGCGATGCTGCGGTGCGGGCGGGGCTGGCACGCAGATACCAATTCTTCTCCCAGGCATTGCACCATCACCACCAGGGGGAGGACACCTACCTGTTCCCCGGGGTCCGGTCCAAGGCGAGCCCGGCAGAGCAGGCGGTCTTGGATGAGATGGACGCCGAGCATGAAGGCCTGGTCGACACATTGGCAGTGCTCGACGACCAGTTCAGCCACCTTGATCAGTCCACCGACAAGGCTGCTGTCACCGCGCGTCTGGATGAACTGTCACAGGTACTCTCCGCGCATGCTGCTCACGAGGAGCGCGACGGTGTTCCGATCGTGCAGAAGTACATCTCGGACGAAGACTTCAACGCCTTCATGAAGTTCAACCGGGGGGCACCGGACGCGTCACTGATCATGCCGTGGATGTGCGATGGAGCGGACGCTTCGGTGCAGGCCGCCACTTGGGGCAATCTCCCCGCCCCTGTTCGAATATTCCTTAAGCCGATCATGACGCGCAAGTACAGCAAGTTCACGAAGGAGTGCGGCGTCTAGGCTCAACCTTCCTGCGCGTTCGGATGCTGCGTCGCCAGGGACGGGACCCTCGGACCGCGTCTGGCGCCGGCCAGGGGAGTGGACCGTCCTGATCCGATGTCACCCACCTGCAGAGGACCACCTGGATTCCTGACGGTGGACCGTATGGTTGTCGTTTGCAAAGTGGCACGGATCGGGCGGCCGAATCGTGTGACGCGGCATGCCACCCGGTGTTTTCGGGGTCGGGCCTCGCAGACACACTCAGTCGATAGCGGTAGAGAACTGTGTCTGTCGGACCGTCGTGGTAGAGTACAGGTGTTCGAGTAAATGGTGGTGTGTGGAGATGGTTTCGGCCCGGGTTGTGTGGGGCTGTTGGTGGCGGGTGTGGCTCGAATGCCGCTGTCCGATATCCGTCTCAAGAGGTGTTGTGCGTCATGTCCACCGCTGCGGAATCCCCGCCATGGGAGGCCACGCCACCGGAGTCGCCTAGTGAGGGTGCCGGGCAGGCAGGGCCGACTGGTTCGGCTGCTGGTCGTGCGCGGTCGGGTGCCGACGATGGTTGGGCTGTTCCTGGTGTCACTGCGCAGAAGCCCACCGATGAGGAGTCTGCCGGCTCAGATGCCAACCCGGAGGCCGATGCCGACCCGGATGTCGATGCCGACAATGTGGCGTTGTTGTTGACGGCGGGGCAGGCGTCGGTGTTGGCGAATTTGTCGGCGGCGGTAGCAGCAGCGGCGGAGATGGCCTCGAGAGTGTCGGGGGTGGAGTCGTTGACGGTGGCCCGGCAGGTGCATCGGATCTCCAACCGGATTTCGGGGGTGCATGCCCGGTTGGTGGCGACTGCGAACTCTGGGCAGGCGTGGACCGGTGACGGGTTCCTGTCTGCGCCGCGATGGCTGGCCGAAACTCATCTGATGTCGGGTCGGACTGCACGGGACCGCGTCGTCGACGCCGACTGGTTGATCGACTATCCGGTGTTTGCGGGGTCGTTGGGGGCGGGCAGGATCAGTGCCGCCCACGTCACCGTGACGCGCCGGATCACCTCGGCGACGAGGGCCCGGCGGGCTGCTTTCGTGGCGGTTGCCAAATACTGGGTGACGGTGGCGCAGGGTCGGGACCCGGACACGTTGGCCGCTCTGTTGCGAGCGTGGGCGGCGCTGGTGGATGACACCGAAGATGATGCTGCCGAGAAGGCGTGGCGGAGTCGGGCGCTGCGGGTGACGGCGGTGGGAGACGAATGGGCGATCTCCGGTCGCCTTCCCGCGGTCGAGGGGGCTCGGCTGTCGGGGGTGCTCAACGCGTTGATGGACATCGACCGTCGCGGGTCGTGCAGCTGTGACCAGGGTGCGTGTTCGTGTCCTGAGGATGATCGCACCATCACTCAACGCCGCGCGGATGCGTTACTGGCCATCGTCGACGCCGTGACCGCCCGCACTCCCATGCACCGGTCCTCAACCCAAGGACCGACCCAGTCCGCGGCCCAGGCGAACGCCGCCGCCGCGGCCCGATGCGACGCTGATGCCCAGGGCGACGCTCAGGCTGGTCCTGAGGCCCGCCCGGCCGCCGACGTGGACGTCGGCGCTGGGCCTGCGACGGGAGCGGGGCCGGAGCCGTGGCCGGAACGTGCGCCGGAGCCGTGGCCGGACTCAAGTCCGCCGCGGGAGCCGGGGTCGTCCCGCTGGCGCCGACCGGGTTCGGATTGGCCACCGAGTTCGGACCCGGATGCGTGGCCGGGGTTGGCGCCGGGATGGAACTCGGGCCGGCTGGGTGATCGGACCCGGGTGGTGTTGGTGATCCGCGCCGAGGACCTCAACCCACCTGTCGGTATCCCCGGTCCGATACCGGGCCCGGCGACGCGGCCGGAGGATGTGATGTCAACGTGGGCGACAGCGAACGGGCCCGGCACCGGGCTGCTGGCCCGGACCACGATGCTGCGTGAACTGTGTGACACCACCGTCCAACGCCTGATCGTCGGACCGGACTCCCAACCGTTGGACATCGGGCGGGCCACCCGCACCATCCCCGCACAGCTGCGCACCGCGCTGCACGTCCGGGATCGCGGATGTGTTTTCCCGGGCTGCGACCGACCTCCCGGCTGGACCGAGGCCCACCACATCGAAACGTGGGCCGCAGGGGGTGTGACGGCGATCCGAAATTTGGCCAGCCTGTGCTCGAGACATCATCACCTCATCCACACCCCCAGTTGGAACATCCAGATGGGAGGCAACGGCCACCCCGTCATCACCCGAGCACGGACCTACCCCAAACGGCGCTGACCACGGCGGGGCACCGCGCAACGGGCAGCGCCGGACAACTCCGGGCCTCCTGGCACCCGGGTCGTGGTCCGCTCGATCCTCAACCGGCGGGTGGTCCGATCTGGTACCAGGTGCCCACCGACCCCCGGCTCACACAGATGCCCGCACCGGCTGGAACGTCATCGATTGTGAAGGATCGGCCACCACCTTCGACTCTGGCCACGAATCTGCCGTCACCACTGCCGAAAGTGACCGGGGTGGGACGTCCGGTGCCCAGGGCCACAGTGGCGGCGGTCGGCGCAGACGCCCGGTAGACGACCTCCAGTCGGTGCTCCCACTCGAAGACGTCGGAAGCCAGCGGAACTACGTTTCGGCCCTGGCGTAGTCGCCAACCGCAGCCGCTTGCCGGGCCGGGCTCCGCATCCACTCCGGCGATTCGCCCCGGTACGAGCGCGCCTGACTCCTGCAGGAATCGGGGATTGTCAGTCACCTGCCCGAAGCCAGGCTGCCGAGGTAGCGGCGCCAGGGTCCAGCTGATGTCGTTGTAGGGGTGGGCCAGACCGCCGAGGACGAACTCGGGTGCCGCCTGGTCGAGGATCACCCCGTCCTCGGCGCTGCCAGACATCGTCTCGCGGGCATTGGCCAACCACGGTTCTGCAGCGATGGACGACCAGATGGCCCAGAATCCGCTGATCGAGGCCATCGTCAGGATTGCGGCCACGATCACGGCGGCGGCTGGCCCACCGATCAGCACCCGTGGGCGCGACGCCAGCCAGCGGCGCACGCCCAGCATCCGAGCGGACTCCGGGTCCCCGGCGACTGGCATAAGCGACAACCCGACGGCGAGGGTCAGTGGGACTATCGCGTCGGCCAGATACCGCAGTCCCGCCATCAGTCCTGCCGCGTCTGCGGCGGCCAGTCTGGTGGACGCCATCAGGGAGATGACCACTCCGATATAGACGGCCGCGGCGGTCCAACCGCGGCGCGCTCGCGTCGCTGTGCGCCAGCCGAAGACCACCAAGGTCGACACCGCAACCAGCGAGATCAGGATCAGCAGTGCGCTGGGTCGAGCGAACGCCGCCCCCCAGCCGATTGGTTGCCACCCGCCAGGCCCGCCCAGCATGGACGGCAGGATCGCCTCGAACAGTGCGATCCGGAATGCCGACACTGTCTGGCCGAACTGCTGGGGGGCCTGCGGTGCGCGATCGGACACGGTCAGATAGGCCCCGACATAGACGATCGCGAGCGCTGCCAGCCCCGTCCAGAACCAGCGTCGGCGCCGCCACTGCTCGCGCAGCCAAGCCCAAGGTCTGCCGTCCGCGGAAAAGACCCAGACCGCCAGCGCGGCCCACAGCCCAAGCAGCAGCGACTTCTCGAAGAACAGCAAAGCAACCACGATGCTGCCGAGGATCCACCAGCGCCCAGCCCGTTCCCGCTGCTGTCGGCAGAGCAACCACGCCCCCCACGTCACTCCGAGCATGCCCAACTGCATCGGCAGGGCGTTCAGGCCGGCAGTCCACCAGACTGAACTTGGCAGAGTGAGAGGGGAGAAGAGGAGCAGCAACAGCGGCACCAACGACAACGTGCGGATCCCGAAGATGCGGCGGATGAGCAGCCACCCGAACACCGCGCAGGCCGCCTGCAATGCGAGGAGTTCCAACGCGGGCAGCCAGAACTCGAGCGGAGCCACGCGTTCGGTCAGCCACGACACTGCGGCCGCGGCTGGCATCAGATGTCCGTCGTGGCTGCGGATCAGGAAGTCCCCGTCGAGGTTCAGCCGCGCCGCGCGTCCCTGCAGGATGAAGTCGTCCCAGTAGAACGACCCGGAGATCGTGATGAGGCCTCGCACCACGATGCCCAGCCCCACCAGTGCCCACGCTGCCTGGTTGATTGCCTTCGAGGGCCAACCGGTGAGGGAATCGGATCCAGCGCTTGGCCGGTGCGTGTCGGGGGCGTCCGTCTCGGTCGGTACTGCCGTCACGTTTACCCCTTCTGCCACTGGCAATCCGCAGCTCCGAGTAGGCCTGCACCTCGGTCGGCCCGCGCCGCGGGTGCCTCGCTGACCTGGCCAGCGTCGCTCGGGTTCCTGCGCATCGTACGCGAGGGAACTCGAGTCGACGCACGGTTATGCGCCGTTCCGTCTGCCGTTGCTCTCGAGAGCGGCGCGAATCTGCGGCGACAGCCATTCCCACGCCTGCACTGCTCCTGCGGGGCCATAGTGCAGTCCGTCGATCTTCCGATCTCGCGCATTCGCCGCGGTCTCCTCCACGGTGTTGCCGCAGTCCCAGGACGACAGGTCGAGGTAGGCGACATCTGGATGCTCGGCGATGTACTCGCGCAGGAGTTCGTTTAATCTCTGGGTGCGGTCGGGGTTGTTGAGATTCCTCGCCACCACCGAGTCGCCGTAGACCGAGTTGCAGGTGTCATCGATGATGCCGACCCTGCCGGACCCGGCTGCCAGCGCGTTCACGGTCTCGTCAAGCTGTGTCAGCAGCCACGCCTCGTATTCCGGGCTGCCCCAGATCAACACCCTCCCGTCGGGTAGACGGATGTCGGAATGCCACTGGGCAGGAATTGAAAACAGGCCCAGGTCGGGCCGGAGCGCTGCCACGTCGGAACGCCACTGCTGCCGCCATCTGTCGCAGGGACCCGTCTCTGGTGACACATCGGAGCCAGCTTGCAGGTCCCCGGCCACCAAGGTGCAGCCAAGAATCGCCTGACTGCTGAGTTGGAAGTCTGGGTCGGGTACTTCCGGGTAGTGGCTTCGGAGGTACAGCGCACGCGAGTCTCCGACCAGGAACACTTTCGGGCGAGGGTCATCGGCTGCGTACGGCTGGGCCGCGGGGACGTCGAGGCTGCCGGACAGCACCGCGACCTGAGTGCGATCGGGTGTCAGCAGGAACAGCGCGCCAGCCACCGCCAACGGTGCAGTGACCGCAGCCACCCAGCCGGTTCGCCCGAACTCCCAGTTCCACCGGCGCTGCCGAATCGGCCGCTCGATCAGGAGGTAGGAGGGGACCGCGACCGCGAACGTCAAGACAAGTGCGGCAACGACCTCGGGGCCATTTAGTAGCCGGCCGCCGCTCAACCAGACGAACAGGGGCCAGTGCCACAGATAGAGGCCATAGGAAATCACCCCGACCGCGGCGAGGGGTCGCCACCCCAACGCTGCCGCTAGCCGGTTGCCGCCAGGGCGGGTGACTCCCCAGATCGCCGCGCAGACCGCCACCGAGAGCAGCAGCATCCCGCCTCGGTAGACGTAGGTCGAGCGGGCATCGGTCAGCACCGCCATTGCGAGAACCACCGCCAGCCCCGCGGTCCCGACCGCGGCCGGTAGCCAGACTGGTTGCCGCCCCTGTCGGGGGTCGGGGTCGAGCTCGGATTCAGCACCTCCGGGTGCGGCTCCTGCTCGCTCCGAGAGTAGGAACCCGAGGGCCGCACCGAGGAGCAGTTCCTGCACGCGGACGTCGGTGCCGAAATAGAGACGGTCAATCGAGGCGCCGGTATTGGCGAGGTACCAGCCCCACGCCGCTGAGGCCAACGCCAGCGCCGTCATCGCCACCGCACCCCACAGTCGGCTTCGCCGCAGCACCAGCACCAGCCCGAGAACTAGCAGCGGGAACACCAGGTAGAACTGTTCCTCAACCCCGAGAGACCAGGTGTGCAGTAGCGGTGATGGGGTCTGCCACTGCTGGAAATACGACGTGTCCTGCGCGATCAGCAGCCAGTTGTTGACGTACGCCAACGTCGCGATCCCCTGCGTGAAGACAGTCTGCTGTTCCAGCGCGGGCATCGACGCCGCAACCAGCGCCACCGCGATCAACATCACCGCTAAGGCGGGAAACAGCCGACGCGCACGCGCTCCCCAGAAGGCGGTCAGCTTGATTCGACCGGAGCGACGGTGCTCTTTCAACAGCAGGCCGGTGATCAGGAAGCCAGAGAGGACGAAGAACACATCGACTCCCAGGAATCCCCCCGGGAGCAGGCTGGCCCCGAAATGGAACAGCATCACGAGCAGGACCGCGATACCGCGCAAGCCGTCCAGCGCGGGATTGCGACCGACCGACCGCGTCATGGGGCGCGCGTGGGGGTCGGCGCAGGCGCGGTCATCGCAGGGTTCAGGACGTTGCCGCTGGTGGAGAGCGGCGGTCCCGACCCGTCGGCCGCACCGCGCGCTTTGCCCAGTTCGGCCTCGATGCGCGGCGCAAGGTACTTCCACGCCTCGGTTGCGGCCTCGGGCTTGAAGTGCATCCCGTCGAATTTCCGCGCGTCCGCGTTCCGATCAGCAGTCTGCTGATCCCAGCCACAGTCCCATTCCGACAGCGGGATCAGCCCCACCCCGGGATGTTGGGCGACGTAGGAGTTGAGCACCTGGTTGACCCAGGCCGTGCGTTGATAGTCGTTGGTCTCGCGATTGAACGATGTCTGATAGGGCAGTTTGTTGCATGTCATATCCACCCACGCCACTCGC
>JAUPKO010000449.1 GCA_030837395.1 Actinomycetota bacterium
ACAGGGAGGTGAAGAGCATCTCGCACGCGGCGACATCGGCCGCGAACCCAGCGATCGTCGACATCGCGAGCCGCTCGTGGAACACCGCGCGGCAGCGCCCGGATTGGGCCACCACCTGTAGCAACAGTGACTTGGCGTCCACGTAGGGCCGGTCGATCGGCACCCGGATCGCCACCGGCCGCTCATCACGGTGCCCGAGTCCCGCCTCGACCGCCGCGGCGTCGATGGCGTGACGGGTCACGAGCTCCTGCGCCTTGGCCGTCAAAGCTGTGGCCTCGGCCTCGAACTGCGAGGATTCGGCCTTGGCCAGCAGCGCCCTAATGCGTTTGAGGACGGGATCGACTTCCCCTCCCAGATTGCCCCCCAGTGAGGGCGCCCCCACCCCAGCCGCCCCGGCCACGCAAGCGGATAGAACAGTTGCCGGCGGCGGGATCAGCACCGGCAGGGACGGCAGTGTGCCCAGCATCGAGACGACGTCGATGATCGTGTCGATGGCCGCTGGGGTCGTGAGTTGTTCGGACGCGGCCCAGCGAGCGATCCAACCGGCGGAGCCGTCCACGGCGATGACGATGGTCAGCAGCCTTGCACCGACCGAAGTTGCACAGCCGAGTCTGGCCTGCCGCTGCAATTCCGCCGGCTGCCAGCCACCAGACCACGCCGACGCCGACCCGGCCAGCAGGAACGGCTCGGTCTGTCGGAATACCTGCTGCGACGGCAGGCTGTGCAGACGGGTAACCTCGGCCGTCGCGGCGTGGCCGCCCACCCGCGCGTCGATGATCCGCAGCAGGAGTTCATCGACCCGCGCAGGCTGTGGGACGACCCGGCGTGGTCGCCTCCGCCTGGGGCCGCACGGGCCGCACCATGAGCACGCGCCTTGGCCCGGACCTTGGCCTTGGCCGCTCGTCGGGCCTTGTTGTTCTTCCCCATGGCCCACCACCCTAAGCGCAGCCAATCACACGGGCTACGCCACACCGACGGCTGTGGACAACGGATTCGTGCCACGATGTGCCGCATCTGCTGACTTCACCCTGGGGCGAATCATGAATGTCGAAGCGACTGCGGACCGCTGGTTGCCGGCACGGGCACGGGCGACGACCGATGCGATTCGCCGCAGCTGGCTCGGCACCTTCTACGACCGAGTCCTAGAACTTCGCCTGATTGACCAGGTGTATCAGGTGTCGGCCAGTGTGTTCGTGGCCTACATCCCGCTGATCCTCGCCCTCGCGGCCGTTCTGACGGGCGGCCAGACTGCCGTGGCGGAGGCTATCGTCACCCGCTTCCGGCTGACCGGATCGGCCGCCGCGACCGTGCTGCGTCTCCTGGACAGCCCGAGCAGCGGCGTCTACTGGCTCGGGCTCGTCATCATCCTGTGGTCGGCGATCAGCATCGGCCGCAAGTTCTCACGCATGTACACCGATATCTGGCAGGTCCCACGACTCCGGCTGAACCAGCAGTGGCGGGCAGGTGTGTGGCTCGTCATGCAGTTGTCGATGATGGCGAGCATCGCCTTCATCCGCGATGTTTGGGGCCCGGCCGGCACCGGCCGCATCGTCGCCTACGTGGGTGCTTCGGTCATCGTGTGGTGGGCGGTGGAGTACGCGGCGCAGTTCATCCTCACAGCGGGTCAGGTGCCTCAGCGCCGTCTCGTCGTGGCCGCCGCGGTGGTGACGGTGGGCCGGGTCGGATTGGGTGTGTGGACTGCTACCTATCTGGCCGATTCGCTGGCCAACCAGGCCCTCACCTATGGACCCATCGGGGTGGTGTTCAGCATCTTCACGTACATCGTCTCGGCCATCGGGGTGATCGTGGTGGGAACGCTGCTGGCCAGCATCTGGACTGATCGGGGCGCTGAGCCCAACCCGCGAGGCGACAACTGATGCCTATGCGGGTGATCCTCGGCTTCACCGACGACGTCACGATCGAACACGAAACACTGTGTGCCCGCATCGGGGTCACCAGATTCCGCGATGCTGCCCTGGCCAGCGCCCTGCGAACGGGGGTCCCGCTCACCGAACTTGAAGCCATGGGCACCACGATGCGCGGGCGGACCCTGGCCGAGGTGCTGGGGGTATTGCACAGCAGGTGCATGCTCCGCTGGCGATTCGAGGACGTCACCGGCGCAACCGTGGCGACCGCCGTCCCTCGCAGCTTGAACGTCCCCTGGCCGCCAGCGCCCACGCCCGGCGCCCCGGAGGGTGCCAGACTCTCCCGCTTCGCCCTGCTGCGACCCACGGGACCGCAGTGCTGGCTACTCGAGTCGGGCACCAGCGAGTGGGAGGTGCGCCTGTCCCCCGGCGCGGCCGCGCAGCTGACCGCGAGCGACCCCGAACTGCTCGGCCTGGCCGGAACCTTCGGCCTGCTAGACAGCACCGACGACGATCCCGCGCTGGCCACGTGGGAGTTTCACGATCGCTACTTCGCCAGCCACTCACGGTTGGACCTCGGCGGTGGTGGCACCTTCCGCTTCGGCGGCACCGTGCGACCATTGCCGGCGAATGAGCGGCCACCTGGTGTCGGCTCCGCCCTCCGGCTCCCACCCGCGCCCACGACGCCTCCAGTCGACTACTGGCAGCTCATAGAGGACCGTCGGACCGTCCGGAGCTTCGCCCCCGGCCCGCTGCCCCTGACGACCCTGTCGGCGCTGCTCTGGCACACGGTCCGGGTGCGAGCAGTGCGATCAGCGAATCCCACTGACCCCGACAGTTGCGACGCCATATTCAAGCCGCTCGCCAGTGCGGGCGCCATGCACGCGGTTAATGTCTGGCTGATCAGCCACAATGTCGCTGGGCTCGACGGCCGTGCCTGGTGGTACAACGGCATCGAGCACGCCCTCCACCCAGTGCCCGGGTCAACTCCCCTGCCCCCGGGTAGCTACGGCGCGCCCGTCACGATGCTGCTGACCACGCGGCACGCGCGGCTGGCGTGGAAATACGAAGCGATCGCCTACTCGCTGGCGCTCAAGGACGTCGGAGTGGTGATGCACGCGCTGCAGTTGACCGGCACCGCCTTGGGCCTCGGGGTGGTTCCGCTGGGGTCCGGTCCGGTGGCTGCCGTCGCTTCCGCCCTTGCGATCAACCCCCTTGAGCACTCGCCGGTGGGAGAACTGGTCCTCGGCCTGCCGTCGGAGTCATAACTCGGCCACCAACGTCGGCCCCCCTGTCGGACGGGTGGCCGCCGGGTCAGACCGCCGTGGCGACGAAAGTGGGGAACACCCGCCGGTCGTCGAACCGCACCTCGGTCACCTCGAATCCCGCCGCGGTCAGTTGCGAAGTGGTCAACTCCACCGACCGATAGTTGGTCCACGTGACGTCATTGATCAGGGTCAGACCCAGCGCCCGACGCGACCCGCCCGATGGCACATCGGCCAGGTCCCATTCGGCGGGTGTGGTGACCGCGCTCACCACCGCCGTGCCACCGGGACGCAGCACCTGCCGGAACCCCCGGTACAACTCCACAACCTGGGCATCGTCCTCGACGTAGATGTTCAATCCGTTCGATGTGAGCACGTCCACGCCCCCGGCGATGGCCGCCGCATACGCAGCAGCGTCACCGGCGACCACGTTCGCCGCCGCGGACGCCCAGGCGTCACCCTGCGCCAGGCACACGTTCGACAAGCCAGCTTCGGTCGCATTCGCACCCGCACCGGCGAGCGCCTCGGCATCGAGATCCAGCCCGATCAGCACCCGCGCCGACACCGCGTCCGGCAATCGGACCAGGGCATCCATCAGGCCGCACGGCACCGACATCGCCACGCTTCCCGGCCCCACCAGGTCGCCGAGGACCTCAGCGAAGATGGCCGACCGCTGTCGGGTCGCGACCACCGCCGGCGACTGACTCAAGAAGAAGTGTTCGACCTCG
>JAUPKO010000450.1 GCA_030837395.1 Actinomycetota bacterium
ACGCTGGCCCAGCGGCTGCTCTTGCTGGAATGGTTGGGCGTGGATGCCACCTTGGTGCTGCCGTTCGACGAGGCGACCTCCAGGCAGTCGCCGCGGCACTTCGTCGAGGAGGTGCTGGTGGGCAGCCTCGGCGCGAGCGCGGTGGTGGTAGGCGAGAACTTTCGCTTCGGTTACAAGGCCAGCGGCGACGTCGCGGCGCTGCGAGAGTTCGGCGGTCCGCACGGGGTGAGCGTGGACGCTGTGCCGCTGCTGCGACAGGAACTGCTCGGGCGTCACGATGTGCCGCTGAGTTCGACGGAGATCCGTGGTCTGGTGGCCAGCGGCGATGTGGCCGCGGCGGCGCGAGGACTGGCCCGGCCGCACCGGGTCGAGGGGGAGGTGGTGCAAGGTGAACGGCGGGGCAGGGAACTGGGCTATCCCACCGCCAACGTCAACACCACTCCCCTGGCGGCGATCCCGGCGGACGGCGTCTATGCGGGCAGGCTCGTGGTGTCGCCGTACGGCTCCGAGCAGGAGGTGTTCCCGGCGGCTATCAGCGTCGGTGACAACCCGACGTTCAACGGACAGGAGCGACGAGTGGAAGCCTTCGCGATGGGGGTGGGGAGCGAGGGGCTGGACTGTTACGGCAAGCACGTCGCTGTCGACTTCGTCTCCCGGCTGCGACGGCAGATGACCTTCACCTCGGCGACGGCCTTGACCCATCAGATGGCCGAGGATGTGGACCTGGCGAAGGCTCATCTGGGACTGATCTGACCGGGCCTGCCGCCGCGGGCTCCGCGGTGGATCCCGCCTCGGTGGGGTAGACTGCCCCTCGACGGTCACAGGACGGACGCCCCGTGACCTGTCTTCACGCCCACAAGTCCCGCACCATGCGGGGGTGACCTCGTGTCAGGGCCCGAGTCGCGTCCGAGAGGAACAATGTCGATCGACCAGGACACCAAGCAAAAGATCATCGCCGAGTACGCCACCCACGAGGGTGACACCGGCAGCCCGGAGGTGCAGGTCGCGCTGCTGTCGCACCGCATCTCGCACCTGACCGAGCACCTCAAGACCCACAAGCACGACCACCACTCACGACGCGGCCTGCTGCTGCTCGTGGGTCGGCGCCGTCGGCTGCTCAACTACGTTGCCAAGAACGACATCGAGCGCTACCGCTCGCTGATCGAACGCCTCGGCCTGCGTCGCTAGCCGCGCGCCACCACACACCAACCCCGCCCACACTCGGCTACCGGTCTGCGGACCGGACGGTTCGGTCCTCGGTGGTGGCCTCCGAGGCGATGCACTCGGAGCCCTCGATCGAAGACCGCACCGCACCTGCAGCGGTCGACGATCGAGGGCACCAGCCAACAAGGAGGAACCCGTGGAGGGTCCTGACATCCATACATCAACCGCCGTTCTCGACAACGGCCCGTTCGGCACCCGCGAGATTCGATTCGAGACGGGCCGACTGGCCCGGCAGGCCGCCGGCTCCGCCGTCGCCTACCTCGACGACGACACCATGCTGCTGTCGGCCACGACCGCCGGCAAGCACCCCAAGGAGCACTTCGACTTCTTCCCGCTCACGATCGACGTGGAGGAGCGGATGTACGCCGCGGGGCGCATCCCCGGCTCGTTCTTCCGTCGTGAGGGTCGGCCCAGCGAGGACGCGATCCTCACCTGCCGGCTGATCGACCGGCCGCTGCGGCCCACGTTCGTCAAGGGCCTGCGCAATGAGGTGCAGGTGGTCATCACCGTGCTCTCGCTCAACCCGGACCACCTGTACGACGTGCTGGCCATCAATGCCGCCTCG
The DNA here is from genome assembly GCA_030837395.1 of Actinomycetota bacterium. GTDB lineage: Bacteria > Actinomycetota > Actinomycetes > S36-B12 > UBA10799 > JACJWR01. The sequence continues at coordinate 1,790 of JAUPKO010000450.1, forward strand.
CTGTCGACGCAGTTGTCAGGCCTGCCCTTCTCCGGCCCGATCGGGGCCGTGCGGGTGGCGCTGATCGATGGTCGCTGGGTGGCTTTCCCGGGTCACGCACAGCTTGAGTCGGCCGTGTTCGACATGGTTGTCGCCGGTCGGGTCGTCGGTGACGACGTGGCCATCATGATGGTCGAGGCCGAAGCCACCGAGGAGACGATCGACCTGGTCGCCGCCGGTGCCGGCGCCCCCACCGAGGACGTTGTGGCCGAGGGTCTGGAGGCGGCCAAGCCGTTCATCCGCACCCTGTGCCAGGCGCAGTCCGAGCTCGCCGCCGTGGCCGCCAAGCCGACCCGCGAGTTCCCGGTGTTCCCGGAGTTCCAGCCCGACGCCTACGATGCCGTGGCCGCCGTGGCCACCGACGACCTCGCGCACGCGCTGACCATCGCCGACAAGCTCGAGCGCCAGGACGCCCAGGACGCGGTGAAGGAGCGTGTCGTCGCCGAACTCGCAGACTCGTTCGCCGGGCGCGAGAAGGAACTGTCCGCAGCGCTGAACACCTTGACCAAGAAGCTCGTGCGCCAGCGCATCCTGCGCGACCACGTGCGTATCGACGGTCGTGGCGTGAGCGACATCCGCACCCTCTCGGCCGAGGTAGAGATCGTGCCGCGGGCCCACGGCTCGGCGCTGTTCGAGCGCGGGGAGACGCAGATCATGGGCGTCACCACGCTCAACATGCTGCGCATGGAGCAGCAGCTCGACACGCTGTCGCCCACCACGCGCAAGCGCTACATGCACAACTACAACTTCCCGCCGTACTCCACGGGTGAGACCGGCCGCGTGGGTTCGCCCAAGCGGCGCGAGATCGGCCACGGCGCGCTCGCCGAGCGTGCCCTGGTGCCGGTGCTGCCCAAGCGGGACGACTTCCCCTACGCGATCCGCCAGGTGTCCGAGGCGCTGGGTTCCAACGGCTCAACCTCCATGGGGTCGGTCTGCGCCTCCACCATGAGCCTGCTCAACGCCGGTGTGCCGCTGCGCGCCCCGGTTGCCGGCATCGCCATGGGCCTGGTGTCCGACGAGGTCGACGGCGAGACCCGCTACGTCGCGCTGACGGACATCCTCGGTGCTGAGGACGCCTATGGCGACATGGACTTCAAGGTCGCCGGCACCAAGCAGTTCGTCACCGCGCTGCAGCTGGACACCAAGCTCGACGGCATCCCCGCTTCGGTGCTGGCCAGCGCGTTGCAGCAGGCGCGTGACGCCCGCCTCGCGGTTCTCGACGTCATGCTCGAGGCCATCGATGCCCCGGACGAGATCAACGAGTTGGCCCCGCGGATCATCCGGGTGACGATTCCGGTCGACAAGATCGGCGAGGTGATCGGGCCCAAGGGCAAGATCATCAACCAGATCCAGGAGGAGACCGGCGCCGACATCGCGATTGAGGATG
>JAUPKO010000044.1 GCA_030837395.1 Actinomycetota bacterium
CACAGCGGCATGACGACGAACCAGTCCGTGCCGAAGCTCACGAGGTTGTCGCTGAACAGTGCATAGCCGAGGTTGTTGAACGCCGACGCCGAGTGGAACGCCCCCAGCCAGAGGGCCTCCAGGGAGCCGTAGTCATAGTGCAGGCGAAACCTCAGGGCCAGCACCACCGCGATCGCGGCCTGGGCCACCAGTGCGACGCGGCCAACGGCGGCTACCACCTCGCGCACGTTGCCGGGCACCAGACCGCCCGCCTCGGCGCCGGTGGAGACCCGGGCCCGCAGGCCCAACCGACGCGACAGCCGCATCAGCATGAGCGAGGTGAGGGTCATGACACCGAGGCCGCCGATCTCGCACAGGACGAAGATCACCGCATGGCCGAAGCCCGTCCAGTAGGTGGCGGTGTCCACGACGGCCAGGCCCGTCACACAGACGACGGAGGTGGCCGTGAAGGCCGCCTCAAGCAGTGTTGCCCCGCCGTCGCCAACGCGGGCGATCGGCAGCATGAGCAGGGCGGTGCCGACGACGAGAAGGGCCAGATAGGCACTCATGATCATGCCGGCCGGCCGCAGCCACCACTTGCCGGACCTGGCCGGGGCGTAGGTGTGGCTCATGACGCCTGGCTCACCCTCACGCCCACCACGCTAGGGCATCGCGGTGGGCGGTCAGGGTCGAAGCCAGACCGAGGAGTCGCCCGGGACCTCCGCGACTGCGCCCCCCACCCTCACATCTGGGTCTGAGGCGAGTACGGCGGCCCACGAGGCCACTGCGGCGGGAACCGGGGCCGGGGCGACGTTGGGGTTGAGCACGACGGCGAGTCGGCTGTCAGGCGTATCGCCGCCGACGGTTAGGGCGAGGACGCCGGGGGCGGATTCGAGCCAGTGGACCTCGCCGTCGCCGAGGCCAGGCTGTGACTTTCGCAGAGCCAGGGCCGTGCGGTAGAGCGTGAGCATGGCGTCGGGGTCGTCCCGTTGCGCCGCGGCAGTCAGGTGCTGCCAGTTGGCTGGCATCGGCAGCCACGTGTCGGCGGTGGCAGAGAAGGCGAAGGGCGGCGCTTGACCTGCCCAGGGCATGGGGATGCGGCAGCCGTCCCGGCCCCGTTCGGTGTGGCCGCTGCGCAGCCAGACGGGGTCCTGCAGGGCAGATTCGGGCAGATCGTCGACGTTGGGCAGGCCGAGTTCCTGGCCGTTGTAGAGGTAGGCGGTGCCGGGCAGCGCCAGCAGCAGCAGGGCCATGGCGCGGTGGCGGCGGGTGCCCAGGGCGACGTCGCTGTGGCCGCCGCCGGAGTAGTCGCCGGACGCCAGACCGGGCACGTACTCGCCGGCCAGCCGCAGGTCCGAGCCGTACCGGGTGACCGAGCGGACGGTGTCGTGATTGTCGGTGACCCAGGTGGTGGGGGCGCCCACGTCGGAGTTGGCGGCCAGGGCAGACGTGATGGCGGCGTGGATCTCGGCGGCGTTCCAATGGGCGCGGGTGAAGCCGAAGTTGAAGGCGAGGTTCATCTCGTCCGGGCGTAGGAACAGGGCGACGGTGGCGGGATCGGCGCCGGTCTCGATCACGGCCATGCGGTCGCCGTCGAACTCGTCTAGGACGCGGCGGAAGGCTCGGTAGATGTCGTGCACGCCACTGGCGTCGTCCTTGTTGATCACGGGCTTGCCGTCGTCCGTGTCGGGGAAGGCGGGGTCCTTCATGAGGGCGTCCGAGACGTCCATCCTAAACCCGTCGATACCGCGCGCGAGCCAGAACCGCAGCACGTCGGTGAATTCGGCGAGGACGTCGGGGTGCTGCCAATTGAGGTCGGGCTGTTCAGGGGCGAACAGGTGGTAGTACCACTCGCCGGGGCTGCCGTCGGGCTCGATGATGCGCGTCCAGGAGGGCCCGCCGAACACGCTGCGCCAGTTGTTGGGGGGTAGTTCGCCCTCCTCGCCGCGGCCGGGGCGGAAATGATAGCGGGCGCGCTCGGGGGAGCCGGGGCCGGCGGCGAGCGCGGCAGCGAACCACGGGTGGGCCTCGGAGGTGTGGTTGGGCACGAAGTCCAGCGTGATGCGCAAACCGCGAGCGTGGCAGGCGGTGATGAGGTCGTCCATGTCGGCGAGGGTGCCGAAGATGGGGTCGATGTCGCGGTAATCAGCGACGTCGTAACCGTGGTCGGCCTGTGGGCTGACCATGACGGGACTGAGCCAGATGGCGTCCACGCCGAGGTCGGCGACGTAGTCGAGGTGGTCGATGATGCCGCGCAGGTCGCCGACGCCGTCGGCATTGCTGTCGGCAAACGAGCGGGGGTAGATCTGGTAGACGACGGCGTCGCGCCACCACGGTGTGGTGGGCGGGGGCGGCTGGGTCATATGGGCAGGATAGGGCCTGGCGTCGCGCAGGTAGAGTCCTAACGTGACGGTCAACGTGCGTGGTGCCCGGTTGGACCAGGCCGACGCTGAGGCGTATGCCCGATTCCTGGATTCGGCGGCCGATGGCTTGTTCCGTTCGATGTTCGGTGGTGCCATGGTGCCGGTCGTGGCGCGGGTGAGTCTGGTGCCTGGAACCGAGATGTCGCTGGAGCACGTGAGCGTGGCCGAGGTGGACGGCACGGTGGTTGGCATGTGCTCGGGGTGCGTCGGGCCGCAGGCGGACGTCTCGGGGCCAATGTTGCGAGCCGCCGGGATTCGGGCGGTGCGGGCCGCGGCGGTGGTGCTGGCGGCGCTGCCGGTATTGCGAGCGTTGGAGCGACGAGAACCGGGGGAGTGGTACTTGCAGTCGATCGCCGTCGATGAGGGCGCGCGCGGGCTGGGTGTTGGGACGCTGTTGTTCGAGGACGCGATCGCTCGCGCACGGGCGGCCGGTGCGGATCGGTTGGTACTCGATGTCGAGACGCGCAATACGCGCGCACAGGCGCTGTACGAGCGGTTGGGGTTGCGGGTGGAGTCGACGTCGGCGAAGGCATGGTTGGCTGGCAGCGTGCAGGTGCACCGGATGGGCAGGGACCTGTGAGGTGCGGTGGGCCGCGCCCGCGACGGGGCCCGGTCCGCGTATAGTTGCGCCGTCGCGGCATGTCCCGCGCGCCGCCTTAGCTCAGTCGGTAGAGCGACGCACTCGTAATGCGTAGGTCGACGGTTCGATTCCGTCAGGCGGCTCCATGTATTTAGTGGCATCAAACCATCTCTGACCTGCACAAATGCCCCCTGGCCTGTTGGGTTGACTGGTGAAGTTTCCCGAGTTTCACGGGGTCCTGGCCCCAACTCTGGCCCCAATATCGAGTCCTCCCAGGTCGTCCAGTGGCCAGTCGGAACCCGCGTCGTACCCAGATTGGCGTGGCGCCTTGCGGCTGGCACGTCTTCGCATGCACGCTCACAGGCGCCCTGGCACGTCTCAGTCCGGGCCGAAACCGTGTAGAGGCTCAGCGCACGGCGTGGCGGTCTGAGTCGGCCACCGGAGGGCCCGGCCGCATCAGCCGGACGCTCCTACAGCGGCTAGCCTTCTTCCTGTTGGCTCGGTCGCACGGGTCGTCGGGCTTCCTCGCGCGCGAGCTGTCGAGCCTCCTTGCGGGCCATGTAGCCGGAGACGGAGATGTCCGGCTGCACCGCTTCGTCGGGAAACTCGGCCAAGTAGGCGTCGACGATTCCCCGTCGTATCGCCCCCACCTGGGACAGTCCCGGCAGACCCTGGCTTCGCGCCCAGCTGCGCACCTTTCCCAGGTTCCGAGGTCGGGGCCTGTTCGAGGCTCCCACTCTCACATCGTCGTCTCCTGCGTCGAGAAGCCGCGCTCTCGCTTCCGGGAACCTGTCGAGCCACTCATCGAACAGCCACGTCAGGCGCTCTTGGAGCGTGTCCGTGGCCTTCACCGGCGGCAGCTTGGCCCTATCTCTGTCACCTGAGCGGGCGTTTCTGGCAACGGTGTAGTGCTCCCTGGTGGTCTTCGCGTCGGAATGGCGCAGCAACATTTGAGCCTCAACCTCGGTTGCGCCAGCATCAACCAGCGCGGACGCCGCGTACGACCTCAGGTCCTTAATCTGCATGCCAGGCACTCCGGCCGCTTCGATTGCTGGCACCCACACCCACCTCCAAAATCGCGACTCATTGATGAGCGGCAACGTGCTCGGGGCATCGCGGTAGTTCGATGCATGGAAGAGCAGTTCGTCTGGACTGTTGCGGCTTCTGGCCAGATCGCGCAGTCCTGCACAGAGTTGGTCGGGCAGCGGCACAGATTCCACGACTCCGGTCTTCACCGGCTCCTCGACGGTCATGCGCTTCTTCAGAGGCTGGCCGTTTGGTCCGATGACCTGTTGGTCGCGGGGTATCGGTGCGCGCACGAACACGCGCGAAACCCAGACCTGGGGTACCCGTTGATCGACGTCTGAGCAGGCCAGGCCGATGGCTTCGCTCCACCGCAGTCCGCCCCACGCCAGCAACGCGAGAAGGAGTCTGTCCTGCTGCCGGTGTGGATGCGCAATGATCGACGCAACCTCAGCCCATGTCGGGAATACGGGCCTCCTGCGCTTCGCGGCCCGCGGCGGGGCGAACTTCGACCGGGGCGACCTCGGATTGACTGCAGGAATCTTGTC
>JAUPKO010000451.1 GCA_030837395.1 Actinomycetota bacterium
GCAGGTCACCGAGCAGGTCCGGGAGCACCTGGAGGCGCTCACGACCGCGCAGCCGGAGTACGTGCTCGGCGGGGCGCTCACCCAAGCCCAGCATGCGGGCCGGGAGTCCACGATCGTCTCCGGCCCCAGCGCAGCCCTGTACGCCGACGAGGTCCTCGACCGAGCCACCTGCCCGAGCTGCAAGCAGATCAACCGGAAGTGGGTCGGGAACAGCGACGACCCGGCCCGGCCATGGACTCTCCTCTACCCCGTGCGCGGCTACGTCGGCTGCGCGGGCCGGGACCGGTGCAGGGGTCAGCTTGTTGCCGTCTGGAGAGGTGGCACGGACTGGGAGAAGTGGGTCGAGCAGCCACCGCAGAGAGGAGATGACGCCTGATGGGACCTACTGTCCGCCGCACCACCGGCCGCCCACCCGCCGTGCAGGTCGACCGGGGCGACCGCCCCACGGCACGCGCCTGGTACTCGATCAGCAACCGCGCCGCGACCAAGGACGCCACAAACCGATGCGCCAAGATCAGCCTGTTCGACGAGATCGGCATGTGGGGCACCACCGCCGCCGACTTCGCCGCCGAGCTCGCGGGCCTGGACGACATCGACGAGATCGAGCTGCACGTCAACTCCCCCGGCGGAGACGTGTTCGACGGCCTGACGATCTACAACGCACTCACCGCGCACCCGGCCACGGTCACCGTGCACGTGGACGGTCTCGCCGCATCCGCTGCCAGCTTCATCGCCCAGGCTGGTGACCGGGTCGTCATGAGCCGCGGCTCCATGATGATGATCCACGACGCGGCCGGGTTCGCGTGGGGTCCGGCATCCGAGCTGCGGTCGATGGCCGATCTCCTCGACAAGATCAGTGACCAGATCGCGGGTATCTACGCCGCCCGATCCGGCAGCGACGCGGCCGGGTGGCGTAAGGCGATGCTCGCCGAGACCTGGTACACGGACACGGAGGCTGTCGCAGCTGGTCTCGCGGACGAGACCGCGGACAGCGAGGACACCGACGCCGACGCCACGAACCGAGCTGCCGCGTGGATCAAGACACGGTTCCAGGGCGCTCCCCCCATGGCTCGAACCCGTACCGTGAGTACGGGTACGCCCGTACCGAAAGTGCGGGACGACGCGATAACCCCAGGCAGTGACGCGGAGACCACCCCCGACACGGAAACAGCCGAGACACCGGTCACAGACGCCGAAGACACCCCCCGCGACACCGGCACCAGCAACGAGGCGTGCACCTGCGTCTGCGACGCCTGCACATCCGAGGACTGCGACGCCTGCACCGACCAGTGCGAGGAGTGCGACACCTCCGGCTGCCCGTGCCTGGACGACGAGCAGGAAGACGACGGGGAAGAGGAAGGCACCGGCGGAGACGCCGACGAAGTGGAAGACACCACCGCCACCCCCATCCCTGCCCCCACTGTCCCGGCCACCGATGAGACCACCAGCCGCAGGCCACACCACACCACCACCGCTGACCCCTGGGCCGACCTGATCGCCCACCTGGTCGGCCCAGCGTCCCCGCAGTCCGCGGACGACGTGCTCGCCAGCCTGAGGGAGGCACTCGCTTGAACACCACGACCATCAGCTCTGCGGCGATCGCACGCCTGACCGCCGCCGGACTGCGCCCCGCCATGATCGGCCGGATCACCAACCAGGGACCCGCCGTCCACCTCGGCATCCCCGTCCCGGCCAACTCCACCGAGCTCGCCGAGATGCTCGGCGACCCCGGACGCCTCAAGCCCGTCTTGGCCGACACCAAGACCCTCCAGGCATTCGTCGAGGCCTACGCCACGGCACAGCAGGGCGACGGCACCACGATCCGCAGGGCGGTGGAGGACGAGGTCACCCGCCAGTGGAACACCTGGATGAAGGCGAACGCCGACATGGACGGCGCCAGCCCGAAGGCCGGCGGGGTCCGCCGGGTCCCGCAGGACCCGCAGGCCCGCTCCACCAGCATGCTGTCCAGCTACCGGCAGGCGACCGCCCACAACCCCACCGCCCCCGGCGCGGCCCTGGACAGCGACTTCACCAACGCCGTCGAGTACTTCCGGGCCGCCTGGCATTTGAACACGAACCCGGATGACCGGGCGAAGATGGACAGGATCCGCAACGCCTACAGCGGTGTTGTCCCGGCTGAGGGCGGGTTCCTCGTCCCCGAGACCCTGCGGAGTCAGCTGCTCCAGATCGCGCTGGAATCCTCGGTCGTGCGCTCGCGGGCGACGGTCGTGCCGATGGAGGCACCCCGCGTCCCCTTCCCCATGATCGACTCCAGCACGAACTCCGGTTCGGTGTTCGGCGGAATGATCGGCTACTGGGGTGAGGAATCCGTAGCCCTCACCGAGTCAGCGGCCCGGTTCGGCCGCGCCGTCCTCGACGCGAAGAAGCTGACCGGCTTCGCCGCCGTCCCGAACGAGCTGCTCCAGGACTCCATCATCTCCTTCGCGGCGCTCCTGGAACGACTGTGGCCTGAGGCGCTCGCCTTCTTCGAAGACAGTGCGTTCCTCACCGGCTCGGGCGTGGGCGAGCCTCTCGGCTGCCTCGGTGTGGGGAACCCGGCGTCCATCGCGGTCGCGGCCGAGACGACGCAGCCTGCTGCGACCGTGGTCTACGAGAACGTGATCAACATGTACGCGAGGATGCTGCCGTCCTCGCTGGCCAAGGCTGTGTGGATCTGCTCCCCGCAGGTCCTGCCCGAACTGTTCTCCATGGCCCTGTCCGTGGGTACCGGTGGCGGCCCGGTCTACGTGAACAACGCGGTAGCTTCCGCCCCCGTCACGATCTTCGGCCGCCCGCTGGTTGTCACCGAGAAGGCGGGCGCGCTGGGCGCCCGAGGCGACCTCGCGTTCCTCGACCTGTCGTACTACCTCGTCGGCGACCGGCAGACCATGTCCGCCAGCTCGAGCATGGACTACCGGTTCGGGCAGGACCAGACCGCGTTCCGGATCATCCAGCGCGTCGACGGCCGCCCCTGGCTGAAGAGCGCGATCACGCCCGCGAACGGCGGCGACCCCCTGTCCCCGTTCGTCGAGCTCGCGGCCCGCTGATCATCCCCTGAGGGGGGCCGCCCTATGGCCTGGGGCGGCCCCCGCCCCTCCGCGTGAAAGGACCTGACCCATGTCCCTCGAAGGACTCGGGCGCCTGTACGACGTCAGTGTCGGTGCCGCACCCGTTGACCTGTCCGCCGCCGCTGTCACCGGGAAGCGGGTGTCCCTGCGGCACGCCTCCGGCGTGACGATTCTCGTCGTCAAGGGCGCGGGCACGGCCGGAGACGACCCGACCATCACCCTGCAGGAACACACCGCCGCGTCAGGCGGAACGTCGCAGAACCTGGCGGCCATCGATCACTACTACCTCAAGAACGCGACGGCGCTCGCGGGCACCGAGACGTGGGCGAGGAAGACGCAGACCGCTGCCGCGACCATCGCGGACCCGGGCGGGGCAGGCACCAGCGCGGAGTCCCAGCAGATCCTCGCCATCGAGGTCCGTGGAGAGCAGCTGTCCGCCGGGTACGCGTATCTCAGCGTGAACGTGGGAGACGTCGGCGCGAACGCACAGCTCGGCGCCGTCATCTATCTGCTGCACGACCTCACCACGCAGCGCGCCCCGGCCGCGTTGAC
>JAUPKO010000452.1 GCA_030837395.1 Actinomycetota bacterium
CCAGCCCTCCCGGGCCAGGCTCGCGAGTAATGGCTTCCGTTGACTCTCACTCATTTCGCCAAGTTACCGGTGACGTCCGACATAGGGCAGGTATTCGACGGTTTAGGCGGCCACCCCCGTGCCTACCCCTCGGCCCGACGAGACCAACGTTCAATACCCGGCCGCCAACTAGCCCAACTGTGCCGCAGCCACGATCGCCCCGCTACCGTCGCACCAGGCGCACCGTGGTGTGTGGAGCGCATGCACTGCCATGATCAAGATTTCACGCATGGGCCTCATGCCGTCGGTCGTCTCGACGAGGTCGTCCCCCGCGATGGCCGCCGCGTCCGCGGCCATCTGAGCGACGCCTCTGGAGTACTCGTCGCATTCTCTGATCGAGGGTTCGCACCAGTACCGGACGTGGCCGCACTCTAAGAGGACCTCGTGGCTGGCCGGGTGATCACCCCGCCCTTTCCTGGCGCATCCGTGGGAATCGCACGGGGTCTGGCGGTCCTGCTTCGGTGCGGTCTGGGTGGTACTGAGTACTGCAGTTGGCATCGTTCTTCTCCGTCTCGCGCGGCCCTCAAAGTCCGCGCGCAGGAACTATGCACCACCAAGACGACAGAACCCCCATTTTCTGAGCCCAGCCGGTCGACAACTTTCGAGACGGCCTCGCCGCTAGGTGCTGAATGCTCGATATTCCGCCACGGGCCGAATCGCGTGGCGACTCGACGGCCGGCCGGCCCCAGCTCACTCGGTCGGCGGCCAGTGTCACACCCCGTTGGAATCGTGAGCGGCGACGACCGGACGCACACAACTAGGGACGACACATGACTGAGAGCCGGATTACGACGAAAGACCTCGACTGGTGGCTGGACTTCGCCGCTACTTGCCAGTGGACCTTCGCCAAGACCTACGCGCAGACCGCCCCCCACGACTACGTGGTCCAGTGGCGCACCCCGGGAGTGACCCACGATGACATCGTCCGGGCGGCACGGGTGATCTGCACCTTCGGCACTCCCGGCAAGTACTACTCGCTCACCAAGATCTACCTCGTCAGCCCTGACGGGCGAATGCGGTGGTGGACGGAGGACCGGAACTTCACCGACGCCACCCTGGTGAACCGCGCCACAACCGAGCTGTCCTACGGCATCCAGAACGCCCCCTCCACCGTCAGCGGCATCGACTCCGCGTACGACGAGGTCGCGACCGTCTGGGACATCGAGCACCCGATCGCGGAAGGCGAAGCCGACCACGTCAAGCACCTGCTCGAAAGCGTGCGGGGCAAGTACCCTCCGCACGTTCTCGACATCGGTTGCGGCACGGGGCGGGTCCTAGACCTCGGCCTCACGTCCCCCGACCGTCACGCGGCCATCGACTCTAGCCGAGCCATGCTCAACGTCCTCGTTCGCAAGCACCCCAAGGTCGCCGCCGTATATCCGGCCGACATTCGCAAGCTGCTGGGCGAGGGCACGTTCACCCAGGGCCAGTTCGACTGGGTCGTCCTCGATGGTGGCGTCGAACTCGACGGCGCGCAGCGTGCACAGGTTGCGCAGATCGCCAGGCTGGCGGTCATCACGGTGAACGGCGGGGAGTGGGCGGTTAACCGAACCTCCGAGGAGGCGGGACCGCGCGCCTGATGTCAGCACGCCCGAGGAAGGAGCGGGCGGCCTAGTGACCGAAGACCACCGTCACGGACGAGCCCGAAGCCTGCCTGACTCCCGACGGCGGCGCCTGGCTTCGCACATGAACGTCACTCCCCCACGGCGCTGACGGAGTCATCGTGAAGCCCGCTGATCGGAGAAGCGCCTCGGCAGTCGTGGCCGGCAGCCCGACGACATTGGGCACAACGGCCTGCTCCATCAGCCCTCCGTCGATCGTTGGATCGAATCCGCCAGATTGTGGACCTTAAGACTAGATGGCAGCTGGGGCCATCACCGACGGTGACTGTCAGACCTGCAGAGGAGACTGAGCACATTGATGACGGCTCGGGGAGGTTTGGCATGTCCAAGTACGACGACACGTGCTCGGCGCTGGCCATCGCACTGTCGGCCGGGGTCCCCGTGCTTCTGTGGGGCGGGCCGGGCGTGGGCAAGACCAGCGTCGTCGAGCAGATCGCCGCCCATCGGGGCTGGCACCTCGAGACGGTGATCGCCTCGATCTGCGACCCCACTGACTTCAAGGGCATGCCCCGCGATGCCGGCGACCGCACGGTGTTCTCCCCTCCCGAGTGGGCGGTCCGCATCGCCGACGCGGGCGGCGGGCTGGTGTTCCTCGACGAGATCTCCACCGCTCCCCCGTCCGTGCAGGCGGCGCTGCTGCGGCCAGTCCTCACCGGCATCGTGGGCGACCTCGACCTGCCGGTGGCCACCCGCTTCGTCGCCGCGGCGAATCCGCCCGACGAGGCGGCCGACGGGTGGGACCTCTCCGCGCCACTGGCGAACCGCTTCGTCCACCTCACGTGGGAGGTGCCGGCAAAGGTCGTCAGCGACGGGTTCGTCTACGGGTTCGCGCCCGTGGCGGTGCCCGACATCGACGAGGCCCTCGCACTCGAGATGGTGGACGCGGCCAAGCGCGCCATCGGTGCGTTCATCAGCGCCCGGGCCGACCTCGTGCACCACATGCCCAAGACCTCCTCCGATCGCGGCCTGGCCTGGCCGAGCCCCCGGTCGTGGGAGATGGCGGCCGTGCTGTCCGGGCACGCCGCCGCCGCGGGCGCCCGGGCCGGTGTCCGGCAGCAGCTCATCGCCGGATCAGTCGGGCCGTCGGCCGCCCGTGAGTTCCTCGCCTGGGAGCGGGCTCTCGACCTGCCCGACGTCGAGGCCGCACTCGCCGCCGGCGGCGTCATCTCCCTCCCGTCGACGCCTGATCGCGTCGTCGCGGTGTGCGGGACGCTGGCCGCAGCGATCTCCGCCGACCCCACCGCCGACCGCTGCTCGGCTGCCGTGAACGGCATCCTCGTGCAGGTGGCCGAGGCTGGGCACGTCGACCTTGCCACCGTCGCCCTGCGCAAGATCGCGCGTCAGGTCACAGACTCCGGGGCCGTTCTGTCCCCCGACGCGATGCGGCACTTCGCCGGGCTGCTGGCCAAGATGGGCGCCCTCAA
>JAUPKO010000453.1 GCA_030837395.1 Actinomycetota bacterium
ACCTCCGAGGCTGATCCAGCCGTCCCACCAGGAGAGGAAGCCCACCGACACGGTGGCCAGTATGCCGTAGGACTATAAACGCGTCGGGATTTCCTGCCGCGCGGATTCAGAGACCGACCGATGTCGGGGCTGGCGTTGCCCGAGGGGCCGAGCCGGCCTCGAGGGTCTCCCGGCCTGCCATCCCAGCAGCAGGACTGATCCGACGGCCATGCCGACGAGCAGACCCACTTCGTTGCCGATGATGTCCGACAACGAGCACTGCCGATTGATGACGAGGACCTCCTTCTGAGTCAATTCGATGACCGGCGGCACAAGCAGCGCCGCCACCACCGCCACCAGCCGCACCGACGTCGGCCGCAGCCAGACCACCGCGACCCCGAGCGGTAGGTACATCAGCACGTTGGCGGTCAGATCACTGGGCCACAGGATTTGCCGCCCGACCGGCAAGGTCACCGGCCGCAGACAGACCCCGGCGGCTGCCTGCAAGGTGGTCGACGGGGCCAGGGACAACGCCACGACCGACAGCAGAGACATCGCCAGTAACCCGGTCACCAGCGGGTTGGAGCGCAGCAGGCGAGCCAACGGAACCGCCAATAACACAGCGATCACTACCACGCCCAGCAGCCAACCCCCGTAGTGCTCGAGCACCTTCTCCAGGTGGAGCCACCAGGCAGATGCCGCGGCAGCCAGCTGGTTCATGACAGCCAGCATCACATCTCAGGGCGAGGAAGGGAACCGTCCGGCCGTGGGTGAGGGAGCTGTCAAACATCCGGTCGAGCAACAAGGGAGTTCAGCGCCGCATTGACCACGACCGCCATGAACAGCGGCCAGGCTCGGGCACCAGTCCGCTTGCGGACCCACCCCTTCAGTCGGAATCCGAAACCACAACCTCAAGCGGCGGAAGGTGCAGCCCCGTGCTGCTGGCGCAGTCGTAGCCGTGCGGGTTCTTGGCAAGGTACTGCTGGTGGTAATCCTCGGCGGGGAAGAACACCCGACCTGGGGCCGGGCCGATCTCGGTGGTGATCGGGTCCAGTCCATCGGCCACCAGAACCTCCTGGTAGGCGTCTCTGGTGGCTGCCACCACCTGCTCCTGCTCAGCGTCGGTGGTGAAGACGGCGCTGCGGTACTGGGTGCCGACGTCGTTGCCCTGCCGGTAACCCTGAGTCGGATCGTGGTTCTCCCAGAAGGTGCGCAGGATGCTGTAGGTGTCGATCTGCTCCGGGTCGTAGCCGACCATCACGATCTCGGAATGGCCCGTCTGGCCGCTGCAGACCTCCTCGTACGTGGGGTTGGCCGTGAACCCACCCATGTAGCCGACCGCGGTGCCCACCACCCCGGGCAGCTGCCAGAACTTGCGTTCCGCCCCCCAGAAGCACCCCATGCCCAGATACAGCACCTTCGTCCCCGTCGGCCAGGGGCCCAGCAGCGGGGTGCCGAGCACCTCGTTGCTCGTCGGCGTGCGATACACCGGATGATCCCGGCCAGGCAGCGCATCGCTGGGCTGGATCATCGTCGAGGAGCGACCGGTCAATCGGGTCCACATGTTCACGTCGCCCATCGTCACCCGCCCGGCGCCGATAGGCAACCGCTGAGCCGGGGCTCGGTGGGGTCGCCCAGGGTCCGGGCCAGCCGGATGGCGGGGCACGGAATGCTCCACGACGACCGGCCCGCCACGGGTCCGCACCGCGGACGAAGGCGACCCGTACTCTTGGTCGGTGGTTACAGCCAGGCATGGTGCGTCGACGCTCGACCGCCCCGAAGATGCGGTCGCGGATCGGGACGCCACAACTGACCCCGTACCGCTGCTGGACCCCAAGAGTTGGCGGGAGCGGCTGGTCCCGCCCATGCCCGCGGGCGGGTGGCGCGGCTGGCTCGGACCAGTCATCGTCACGGTCATCGCGGCGGTGCTGCGGCTGACCGACCTCGGTCGACCGCGCGCCCTGATCTTCGATGAGACCTACTACGCCAAAGACGGTTTAAGCCTGCTGCGGTTCGGCACCGAGCAGCAGTTCAAGCCCGACGCCAACGATCTGATCATCGCCAGCAACGGCGAACCCTCGACGCTGGACGTGTTCAGCGGCGGTGCGGCGTACGTCGTGCACCCGCCGCTGGGGAAGTGGGTGATCGCCGCCGGCGAATCAGTCTTCGGCGTCACCCCGTTCGGCTGGCGGATTCCGATGGCGATCATCGGGATCCTGAGCGTGCTGATGCTGGCCCGGATCGTGCGACGACTGCTCCGCTCCAACTTCTGGGGCACCGTCGCGGGCGGACTTCTCGCGGTGGACGGCCTGGGCATCGTGATGAGCCGCACGGCTGTGCTCGACAACGTGTTGATGGGCACGACGCTGGCGGCCTTCGGCTGCCTGCTGCTCGACCGCGATCAGACCCGGCGCCGAGTTGCGGAGCGACTGCCAGCGGGTGCCGACCCCTGGACGCTGTGGGAGTCCAGCTTCGGACCTCGGCTGGGGCCGATCCTGGGGATGCGTCCCTGGCGACTGACCGCGGCGGTCTTCCTCGGGCTGGGCTGCGGCGTCAAATGGAGCGGGATCTGGTTCGTTGTAGGTTTCGGGCTCCTCACGGTGCTGTGGGACGTCGGGTTGCGCCGCACGATCGGCGTCCATCGGCCGTGGGCGGGCGCCCTCATCCGGGACGCCCTACCGGCCGCCATTTGGATGATCACCATCGTGCTCGTGGTCTACCTGGGCACCTGGACCGGC
>JAUPKO010000454.1 GCA_030837395.1 Actinomycetota bacterium
CTGTAGGAAGTTGTGTCGACCAGGGATACCGTGTTGTCGAGCCAGTTCACCGCGTACAGGGTTCGTCCGTCTGAGCTGGCCCCGACGACCACTGGCCTGCCGCTGTCTGGGTTTCCGAGTACCTCAGGGCCCAATGCCACCCGGGTGGTGTGGTCGGTGGCCGGGTCGACTACGAGCAGGGTGGCGGTGGCGTCGATCCCGTACACGCGGTCGTCAACGGGGTTGGCGAACAGAGACCCAGGCCAACCATTAGCCGAATAACTCGCTTGGTAATCCAGGCGTGACAGCACGGCGCCGGTGACTGGATCGACGACTGCGACTCGACCATTCCAGTGGTTGGCGTCGCCGCCTGGTTCCACGTAGGGCACGTAGAGCCGAGAGCCGGTCGCGTTGAACACCGGATGCCCGACAAAATGACTACCCTCGGCCAGATCGACACTCGCGAGCACGGTGTTGTTGGTGGCATCCATGATCATCACCGAACCGCGCTGATCCCACAGCAGTACACTGGTGCCGGTCGGACTGGCGACGATATCTCCGCCGAGCCCGGAGACTGTTGTGATGACGGTGTTGGTGGCGGTGTCGATGACCGACACCGAACTGCCAGCACGGCTATCCCAGCCGCTGTTCACAACGTAGGCGCGGGTGCCGTCAGGACTCAGGGCGACCGCGGTCGGGCTGTCGCCGACTGTGATGATGCGCTCGGATCCGTGGGTCGGGGCGATGGTGACGGTGAGCGGGATGCGGGTGATGCCGCCGTGGCCGTCGTCGATGACGAAGGTGACGGTGTCGGTCGCGTCGGCGAGGGACGCGTTGGGTGCACCGGCTGCTGCGCGGGCATCGGCGCTTGGGGTGTAGGTGAATTCGTAGTAGCCGCCGCCGTACGGCTGCCACGAGGTGACGACCGTGCCTTTGGCGGCGGTGGCGGTGGCGGTGGCGAAGTCGCCGTCGGCGTCTGTGGCGGTGAGGATGCCGGTGACGCGTCCGTTGTAGGTGTCAGCCGTGCCGTAGGGGGTTCCGTCGGAGAGGTAGAACGGGTTGAGGGTGGCTTGCCCGGTGGGGGCGGTAACCGCGGCTGCAATCGTGACTGTAACCGTCGTCATGGTCGAATCGCCGTGGCCGTCGGTGCCGGTGACGGTGACCGTGTCTGATCCCGGCGTGCTTGCCCCGCCCGCCGACAGGCTGTGGGCGTAGCCGGCGTCCGGGGTGAATAGGTATCCCCCCGCTGTCGGGGTCAGGACGCCGTGGCCGTCGGCCAGGGTGGCGCTGGTGGTGACCTGGTCCCCGTCGGGGTCGGCGGCGCTGACCGACCTGGGCGTGGTGCCCTCAGGTTTGGCCGTCGCGGCCACCGTCACCGTCGGCGCCTGATTGAACGGGGTGATGCTGACCGGTGCGGCGGCGGTGGCACTGCCGCCGTGGCCATCGGTGCCGGTAACGGTGACCGTGTCTGATCCCGGCGTGCTCACCCCGCCCGCCGACAGGCTGTGGGCGTAGCCGGCGTCCGGGGTGAACAGGTATCCCCCGACAGTCGGGGCCAGGACGCCGTGCCCCCCGGCCAGCGTGGCGCTGAGGGTGACCGGATCCCCGTCCGCGTCGGCGGCGCTGACCGCCAGGGTCGTGGTGCCATCAGGATTGGCGGTCGCGGCCACCATCACCGTCGGCGCCGCGTTGACCGGGTTAGGGACCACCGCGACGCTGACCGCTTGGGTGGCGGTGCGCACGCCGTTGCTCGCGGTGACGACGAAGCTGTCCGTGCCGGCGTCATCGGCCTGCTGGCGTTGGGCGTCGCTAGGGGTGTAGCTGAACATCCCGGTGGAGGCGTCGATGCTGACCACCCCGCCGCCGCTGCTGAGCATCGGGGTGTAGTAGGTCAGGGTCCGCCCGGCGGTGTCGGTGAACACCGCGGCGCCGGTGACAGAGCCGCTAGCCGGGTCGGGGGTGGTGATGGTGGCGGTGCCGGGGATCGGGGTGCCCGGGTCGACGGGCACAGTCACGGTCACTGAGGACGCGGAGATGACATTGTGCACGGTGGCGACAAAGGTGTCGGTCGTCGCCGTGCCGGCGGCCTGGCGGGCCTGCAGGGTCGGGGTGTAGGTGAAGGTGCCGTCCTCGGCCAGCACCACCGCGCCCTGGGCGGGCTGCGTGGCCGTGAACGTCAACCCGCCACCGCTGGGGAATCCCAGCGACCCGGTCACGACGCCGGTGAGAAGATCGGCGGCCGCCACGGTCGGGGTGCCCGGCGGCGGCGCCGGGGCGAACGTGTTGTTGATGCTCTTGGCCAGGGACAACAACACCCGCTGGAAGGGCCGGGTGGGTTGCGGATCGGCCGTGCTCATCCCGCCCAGCGACAACAGCAGCCCGATCACTGCACGCGCGAGCGGCGCCAACGGCCCCGCCGACCAATTCACCGCCGACACCGCGGCGGCGGTCGGGGCGACCATCACCGCAGCAGCCGACCTCTCCACCGCAACGGCAGTGGGCACGGCCGAACCGTCCAACGCATCCGGAGCGGACCCCGACACCGCTGCGGCGACGATCCTCTCAACCGACCTCTTCCCAGAACCCGCGGACGCGGTGACCCGCTGGAGCGGTTCGGGAAAGCCAGCGGCGACAGCGGCCGCCGCCGTTGCCGCGCCAGCGGGGACGTCGGCCAGAGGTTTGGGGCTCGTGGAAGGTCCCGCGAGTGCAGGTTTGGCACCGGAACCGCCAAGGGCGTCGACCACGTCCGAGCCGCGCGCCACCGAGGCGGCCGCACCGCGACGCACGGTGGGCACCTTGGTGGCCGCGGAGGCCGACACGCTCACGGGGGCGGACGTTCCACCTCCGCTGCTCTGTTCGCCGACAACACCCCCCGGTGCCGATGCCTTGGCCGCGCCACGGTGACCGCCCACCCCGCCCCGCCGAACAGGCCGAGTCGTGTCCCCCGACGGCACGGGTCGGGTCGCGTCGCCCGACGGTGATGAGGAGTCCCCGGCCACGTCAGCAACGGCGACGGCGAGGTTCGAGGACAAACCCATCCCCACACCCAGTGCCACGGCCAGTGCCCCGACCCGTCCGACATATCGTGCTGCATTCATGACCATGAACCCCCGTTGGCGTGGCGCCCGATGTGACGCGCTGTGGTGGTACGAAACCGGTTGGGCGGCAGTGGGGGCTGCAGTCAGGCACACTGGCGATCCGCCGATCGACGGGCCCCGCAGAACCCCCAGTTGGAGGCGATCCGGACGACCCTCCCGCCGGATGTTCGGCCGGAAAGCAGTGGCGGCAGTCACCTGTGGTCCCCTCCAGGCGCAGACATCAGCAAATTTACATGAAACTATACACACTTGCGCTCTGCTTTACCGAGTCGAAGGATGTTCTCGGGCTGGTCGGCCAACTGCTTGTTCTCGATCGTCAGCACATTGATTGCGCGGGCGAACGTTTGCGCGGTCGACTTCCACTTACGGGCATCTTCGCGCGCTTCGGCCAGCTTCGACTTCAGATCTGCGGCCTCTGCTGCCGTAGCTGCTTTGTGCTCGCTGGCCGGATTTCCGTGTTGGTCGCGCAATCGGTAGAAGAGGTCCTTAAGGTCTGTGTGCTTATGCGTCAGGTGGTGGCGCTTCAGCTGAGCTTCTGTGGCGACTGCCGTGATCGTGAGGTCACCTGGCTCTGCGAGCTTCGGCTGGCCCGATAGAACCCTCATCATGGCCGCCATGATGTGCGCCGTTGTGTCGTCTGATGTTTCTGCATGAGTCGGGTTCACGCAGAGACCTCGCTCTTCATAGCTTCCGGCCGGATTGCCGTGGCGTGATGGGTGTCGATGATGGCTTTCAAGCGGTCGGCCTCGGATTCAATTCGTTGAGCCATTGGCATTGGGGTCAGTGGGCTCTCGGCTTCGGATCGAAGTCGATCGACCTCTCCGGCGAGTCGGGCGATATGCCGGTCAGTGCGGGCGATGTTCGGGCAGTTTGGTTGGCATTTCTCGAGTTTGGGCTCAGTGATCGCCGCCATGGTGCGTGGATTACGGCACAGCGACCTCTCGGGATCGAACAGGCAGGCGACGTAGCTGTGGGGGTTGTCGTAGAGCTTCAGTCGGGTATCGGCCTTGATCCGTCGAACCTCGCGGTCGGTGAGGTATGCACCTTCGAAGTCGATTCCCCGGCCCACGAGGTCGATGAGCCGCTTGGCGGCAGGCCCCGAGACGCACCCGCCGTCAGCAAGCTCCCGCCGTGTCAACTCGACGGTCTCCCGCAGTGCTGTCACCTCTTCGCGGTCCATCAGTTTCGCGAATCCTGATGTTGCCAAGCCGGCGTACCCAGAACCATGGGAGAACCGCAGATGGCCGTATTGGATTGCGAGTGCGACTCGCCCGTGCGGAAGCCGCCTGATATGCCATGCCAGGGTGCGGCGAAATCGCTTCAAAGTGACTGCACCTGCGGGATCTCCCGGGATCAAATTACTTTCAGGAAGTTCCAGGCTCCTAGCGATTCCGTTGGCCGCGGAAATCAGCGTTGCTATCCGATCTGAGGCGCAGGCAGTCGACATGGGAATGGTGCTGTCGTCGGGAGACGGGAACAGGATGTCGCTATCCGGGAACAGCCGTGCCATCGCCTCGACGGCCCTGGCTGCTGGCGCAATCGTCACCCATGAGGCTGCAACCCCGTCGGGTTTGGTACTGCCGTTGGTGCGCACATGCTTGAACGTCCGGCCGTGGACGGTGTACCGCACGGTAGTTGCAGTGATGCGCTCACGCACGCAACAACCAGGCTTGAGCGCCAGTACCTCGTGGGGACGCATACCAGTCAGATATGTGAGGACGACCAACGCGGCACCCTGCACAGCGTGGTGCAGGATCTGCAATTTCCTGCGATCCACTGCGCTGCACCAAGGCTTCCCATCCACGGTCGCCGAGATCGGCGCTTCAATTGGGCTGGGTACGTTCCGATCTACCACGAACAGGCGGCGATTCGATCCCAACGCGCTGTGGAGATCATCCGGGCGGATCCAGCCCAATTGAAGCGCCGATCTCGGCGACCGTGGATGGGAAGCCTTGGTGCAGCGCAGTGGATCGCAGGAAATTGCAG
>JAUPKO010000455.1 GCA_030837395.1 Actinomycetota bacterium
ACTCGGACATGACCAGCAACGGTAAGTACCAGATCGACGAGATCCAGCTCGGCCCCACCGGCGAAGGCCCCTCGCCGGAAAGTCTGCAGCAACTCGCCAAGACCTTCCACGCTGCCGGCCGCAGCCCGGCCAGCATTAGTGCGGCACTGGGAATCGACACTCCCACCCTTGACGGGTGGATCCGATGAAGAAGTGGCGCACCCGCGACATGCCGCCCGCCGACCCCGACGAACGGGCGGCGCAGATGGCTCCGCGGCCCACACCCCCGCCGCCGAAAACCACCACGGCTGGCCCGCCCCGCACTGGTTTCAAAGCCGCCCTTCGGGCGCTGCGAGAACGAAAGCTCGGCGAGTTGCTCGATACGGCCAAGTGGCGCAAGCGCCCACAGGCCGAGAGGGAGGCCGAAGCCAAGGCCCGGGCAGATCGGGAGATGGCCCGACGGATTGAACGCCAGACGGGCCGGAAGCCGGCGGAGAGCACGATCCGGCGCAATGCGTCCAAGGACACCGCGCCACGCGGTGTGGACCAGGAGCGCTTGGATCGGCAGGCCATCATCGACCGGGCCGGGGGAGTGAAAGCGTTTGCCGCGCAGGCGCAAGTGTCGGAGTCCACCGTGCGGCGGTGGTTGGCCGGCAAGGCGGTGATCATTGCCCCCGCCGCGGTGACCGGACCCATCACGATTTTCTTCACGGTCGTTTGCGATCTGTTCCACACCTCCACCGACGCCAAGAAGGGCAAGCGACCCTCGCCGCAGTTCGACAAGACCCTCAAGACCACAGGCCCCGGCGGTGGATGGACCGGCGTAAACCCGCTTCAACTCAGTGGGGATGAGGCCGCGGACTTCCTGCGCCTTGTCGCCGACGGCGACCAGCAAGCCCTCAAGGACAAGCTCGGTGAACTGCTGGAGATGTATGAGTTGAACGGTGAGGCGTCGCAGTGGGGGTCGGCCTCCACCCGCTGCGAGGTCAAGGAAATCGTCGAGATCGCCGTCTCA
The DNA here is from genome assembly GCA_030837395.1 of Actinomycetota bacterium. Lineage (GTDB taxonomy): Bacteria > Actinomycetota > Actinomycetes > S36-B12 > UBA10799 > JACJWR01. The sequence continues at coordinate 995 of JAUPKO010000455.1, forward strand.
GAATGACAGTGCTCCCGCCGAATATTGTCGGTGGGCATCTCTACACTTGGGGCTGTCGGTACAACAGATCCGGCACACCATCCGGCCAGGCCCGCGAGGCCCGGTCACCAACGAAAAGAGCAATGCTCATGGGTATCAACGATTTACGGACGGGACTACTCGTCCAACACACGACCCCGCGGGGAACCGACCTATACCAGGTGTCCACCGTGCACCCGCATGGGGCCGCGCTGCAGTGGGTGTACAGCCGCGCCCGCGGCGGCCAGGACGGCTACCTGCCGTCGCGCACCTCAGTGGTCATGTTCTCCAACCGCGAGATCGACCGGCATCTTCGCCCGGCATCCACCCAGATGGCTAACCGCTTCCAGGCCGCCCTGGACAGCCGCCGCGCCGAAGTGGAGGCCTGAGCCATGCGCCAGCAGAAGAACCGGGAAACCTCGCCGGCCGTCGAGATGGTGCAGTTCGCCTATACCGCGGCGACCGACATAGCACGGCGGCGCTTCACCTCACCGGATGACGACTGGGCGCCGATGCTGTTCTTCCGCACCCCGGCCGGGGTGATGCACGTGGTGGCGGTACCGATGATCGAGGGCCACAAGGACGACATCGCCGCGGCGATTGCTGTCATGCTGAAGATGAACAAGGCCACCGAGGCGGTCCTGCTCACCTCGGCGTGGATGGTGGCCCGCCCCGCCGGGACCACCGGCGTGGAGGACCTGCGCCCCTCCCAGCAGCCCGACCGCCGCGAGGTCCTGGTGCTCAGCGGCGTCGATCAGGCCGTCGCGGTCACCCAGGCCGCCTTCATTCAGCGCCACTCCGACCAGCCGCCGACGCTGGGCGAGCTGGACGACATGGCCGAAGGGCCGGGCATCGCCGGACGTTTCATCGACGCCCTGCGCCTCGGCATCGGCTAGCCCGACAACGCATTACCGCGCCACAGATGCGCCACCGCAGGTGCATCTGTGGCGCACCCCAGCAACACACAAGGAGGAACAGCATGACCACCACCCCCGACCTGGTGGCCACCGCCCGCCGGCTGGCCGAGACCCACCACGCCGGCCAAGTCGACAAGGCAGGCCAGCCCTACATCGGGCACGTTCTGCGCGTCGCCGAACGGGTCAGCCACCTCGCGCCCGAGGTGGTGGCGGCAGCCCTGCTCCACGACGTCATCGAGGACACCGAGGTCACCGCCGACGAGCTGGCCGCCGCCGGCATCCCCGCAACGGTGATCGAGGCGGTCGTCCTGCTGACCAAGACCGGCGGGCCCCTGGAGACGTACTACGCCCGCATCCGGGAGCAACCCGTCGCCCTGGCGGTCAAACTGGCCGACATCGCCGACAACGCCGACCCCGACAGGCAAGCCCTGCTCGACCCCGAGGTGCGCGAACGGCTGGCCCGCAAATACGCCAAAGCCACCGACGCCCTGCTGTCCTGACGTCCACACACCCGACACGGCCGGCCCTACACCCGCTGGGGCCGGCCCTATCGCTACAGTCATCAACAGAACCGCACACGCGCCGAGCGCGAGTGTTGCGCCACAACCACATCCGACCGGGTGCGCGACGCCCGATCACCTCACAAAGGACATTCAAGTGCTCTTGACCGAAGACGAAATCGGGATCCGCGCCGGCCTGCCCGGCCCGGTCGTCGCCGAGCTGCTCCAACCCCGCTTTCATCCCAGCGCCCTGGCCGGCGCGCGCGACCCGCAGTATTGCGTCGAGGACGCGCTACGCGTGAAGATCGCCGCCTACATGTTCGCCGTGGGAATCCGCTGGCGGTTCGTCCAGGCCGCCATCGCCGGCCTTCCCGACGACCAGCGGGCACTGCGCCGGGCCTGCCGCCAATGGGCTGCTGCCGCCGCCGGCGGCCGCGGCCGGCCGGTGCCCCGCCG
>JAUPKO010000456.1 GCA_030837395.1 Actinomycetota bacterium
GCACCTCGACGCTGGTGGCATCGGTGACCGCAACCGCACAGGCCTCGCCGACGGCGAGCCGGATGTCACCGACGTCGGACTCGTCGAAATCGCATTGACTCGCCACCGCACCCGCGACCAGTCGGGCCGTGCGGATGTGCGCGACTTCCGCCGGGAAAGTCAGCGAGTTGCTGGTCATCTGCTAGCCGACCAGCGCGGACTCGAGGTCAGGGTGCACCGAGAGGGCCGTGTCCATCCCCGTGATCCGGAAGACCTTCGTGATCCGGTCCGCGGCAGCGACGACGGCGAACCCCGCCCCCAAGTCGCGCTGCCGGGCATAGGCCTTGATCAGCACACCGAGGCCGGTCGAGTCCAGGAAATCGACGTCCGACAGATCTACCACCAGCAGGGCCGGCGCACCCTGGATCACTGAGGTCAGGTGCTCATCAAGTTGAGGAGCCGACTCGACATCGAGTTCCCCTCCGACGGCGACGATCGTGGCCTCGGGTCGTACCTCATCTGACAGCCGGAGGTCCACACCGTTCTCCTCTCGCTCAGGTCTGCCCTTACCTCCGCCGGTCAACAAGACCCGGCGACCGGCACCACTGTGGCACACCGGCGATGATTGCGTCATGCCTGCAGCCGGTCCGGTCGGGACGATCGGGGAGTCCGTGCTGGCCGCGACGACTCTTCACTGCGAGCGATTGCCGGCCCAGCCCGGGAAGCGGCAGGAGTTGCCGTCCTGGCTGCCGGATCGGCCGCGACGACTGTTGGCCGCGACCGGCGTCGACACGTTGTGGCGACACCAGGCGGAGGCGATCGATCTCCTCCATCGAGGGCGCGACACAATCGTCGCGACCGGCACCGCGTCCGGTAAGTCGCTCATCTATCAACTGATCTCGCTGTCCGAGTTCACTGGCGACGACCGGGCGACTGTGCTCTACCTGTCGCCGACCAAGGCCCTGGGCCACGACCAGGCACGCTCCTTTGAGGCGCTCGATCCGGAGGTCAGGATCGGAGTGCTCGACGGAGACACCCCCGGCGAGGAGCGGACGTGGATTCGAGACCATGCCCAATTCGTGGTGACGAATCCCGACCTGCTGCACGCCTCGGCACTACCTCGGCACACCTACTGGCGGAGGTTGCTCGCCAATCTTCGGTTGATCGTGGTGGATGAGTGCCACAGCTATCGGGGCGTCTTCGGCAGCCACGTCGCGCTGATCCTGCGCAGGTTGACCCGGTTGTGCGAGCACTACGGAGCCACCCCGGTCTGGCTCGCCGCGTCGGCCACCACCGGAGACCCTGCCGCGTCGGCGGGCCTGCTGGTCGGGCGCCCAATGGTCCCTGTGATCCAAGATGCCTCTCCGCGGGCGGCCCGCACCGTCATCTTCGAGCAGCCGGCCGCACCTCGGGAGGGTGGGCTCGGGACACAGGGCGAATCGGCGCGGCTGCTCGCGGAGTTCGTGGCGGCTGGGCTGCCGACGCTGGCGTTTGTCCCCTCCCGAAGGGGAGTCGAGTGGGTCGCCGCGCAGACCCAGGAGCTGCTGACCGCGCGCCACCGCAAGCCATCAGAGCAGGTGTTGGCCTACCGGGCCGGCTTCCTACCGGAGGAGAGACGGGAGATCGAAGCTCGGCTTCGCTCCGGCGACCTGCTGGGTGTCGCCAGCACGAACGCGCTGGAGGTGGGGATGGACATTTCGGGGCTGGACGCGGTGGTGATCTGCGGCTGGCCTGGACGGCGGACCTCGTTCTGGCAGCAGGCCGGACGGGCCGGGCGGGCCGGGCGGGACTCGTTGGTGGTGCTTGTGGCCGCCGATGATCCGCTGGACAGCTACCTTGTGGCGCACCCGGAGGCGGTGTTCGGGGAGCCGTTGGAAGTCTCGGTGATCGACCCGGCGAACCCCAGCGTGCTGGCACCGCAGCTGTGTGCCGCCGCGGCCGAACTGCCGCTGACCGAGCAGGATCTGGTGTCCTTCGGCCCGTCGGCGTCGACCGTGGCTGACGGGCTGGTGTCGGCCGGGTTGCTCCGCAGCCGCCCGCGCGGGCTGTTCTGGACCGACCGGAAGATGCCCGTGGGACTGTCAGACATCCGTGCCATCGGTGGCAGCGCCGTGCAGATCGTCGAGCTCGGAACCGGGCGCCTGTTGGGTACCGTCGATGCCGCGCAGGCCGGTCGGACGGTGCACGCCGGGGCCGTCTACGTCCACCAGGGCAACACCTTCCTGGTGGACGAGTTGAGGCTGGCCGAGTCGGTTGCGCTGGTGCACCAGGAGTCGCTCGACTACACGACGACGGCGCTGACCAGCACCTCGTTGCGGGTCAGCTCGGAGGATGGGTATCGCCCGCTCGGGCGAGGCCGGTTCAGCCACGGCACTGTCGTGGTGACATCGCACGTCCACAGTTACCTCCGGCGGCGGGCAGACACCTTCCAAGTGATCGGCTCCGAACCACTGGACCTACCCGCGAGCAGCCTGTCGACGTCGGCCTGCTGGTGGGCGCTACCCGACGCCGAACTGAGAGATTTCGACGATCTTGCAGGTGCCGTGCACGCTGCTGAACACGCCGCAATCGGATTGCTGCCGTTGGTCGTCAGCTGCGACCGCTGGGATGTCGGCGGGCTATCCACTGAGGCCCATCCGGATACCGTCGGCTGTACCGCCTTCGTCTACGACGCGTACCCGGGTGGAGCGGGATTCGCCCGCGGAGGTTTCGACCGGGTCGACGATTGGCTGCCGGCCACCCGGACGGCCATCGTCGAGTGTCCCTGCGAGGGAGGGTGCCCCCGATGCATCCAGAGTCCCAA
>JAUPKO010000457.1 GCA_030837395.1 Actinomycetota bacterium
CCGGACACCGGACAATCCCATCGCCACCAACACCGTCCTGGTCTGGGACCCAGCCTCCGGCCCCGGCGAACGGCACGATAAACGGATCGTCCAGCCGTTCGGCGAGTACCTGCCGTGGCGGTCGTTCTTCTCCCGCCTGTCGTCCTACGCCGATCGCGCCGGGTACTTCGTCCCAGGTGACGGATCCGCGGTGCTGCACCCTGGCGGCATTCCGGTCGGGGTCGCGACCTGCTGGGAGGTGATCTTCGACCGCGCGCTGCGCGAGTCGGTGCGCAACGGCGCCCAGGTGATCGCCGTACCGACCAACAACGCCACCTTCGATCAAGCCATGAGCGAACAGCAACTGGCCTTCGCCCGGTTGCGCGCGGTCGAGCACAACCGCTGGGTGGTCGTGGCCGGCACGACCGGCATCAGCGCCGCCATCGCGCCGGACGGCCGTGAACTGGCGCGCACGGAGTTCTTCACCCCCGCCTATCTCGACGTCGAGGTGCCGTTGCGGACCGCGGCGAGCCCGGCCACCAGATGGGCCGAACCGCTGCAGTGGGTGTTCGTCGTTGCCGCGATTGCCACGCTGGCGGCGACGATCCTGCACAATAGTGGCCGCGTGTGGCGCAGAACCAAGCGTCACGTCGGAGGAGTCGCATGAGTACCCGTAAGGACGGTCCCGGCGCCGGAAGGCCCCGCAAGGCGACCACCAGGGCGTCAAATAGGGGGAAGAAGGCCGCCGCGGTTCCGCCCGTCGATAGCGCCGCCCCGCCAAGCGCCCGCACGTTGGTGATCGTCCCGACGTACAACGAGATCGAGAATCTGCCACTGATTCTGAAGCGGATCGACAAGGTCAGCCCGGACATGCACGTCTTGGTGGTCGACGACGGTAGTCCTGACGGCACCGGCGACCTTGCCGACGAGTTGGCCGCCAAGGATCCCGAACGGCTGCACGTCATGCACCGCACGGCCAAGGACGGACTCGGGGCTGCGTATCTCGCAGCCTTCGACTGGGGTCTGGCACGCGGCTACACGGTGCTGGTGGAGATGGACGCCGACGGCAGTCACGCCCCCGAGCAGCTGTATCGGCTGCTGGAGGCCATCGACAACGGGGCAGACCTGGCGATCGGCTCTCGCTACGTCGACGGCGGCACGGTCCGTAACTGGCCCTGGCGCCGGCTGGTGCTGTCGAGGACTGCGAACACCTACGCCCGGGTGCTGCTGGGCGTGGGCATCCAGGACATCACCGCCGGCTACCGCGCGTACCGGCGGGAGGTGCTGGAGAAGATCGACCTGACCGCTGTGGACTCCAAGGGCTACTGCTTCCAGGTCGATCTGACCTGGCGAAGCATCAACCTGGGGTTTGCTGTGGCGGAGGTGCCGATCACCTTCACCGAGCGTGAACTGGGGGTGTCGAAGATGAGTGGTTCGAATATCCGCGAAGCGATGCTCAAGACCGCCCGGTGGGGAATCGGTGGCCGGTTGAACCGGGGGAGCGGCGTCTAGCTGCGGCGTTTGGCTTTCAGCAGGTCGAGGCGCTCTTTGAGCAGTTCCTCGAGTTCTTCGACCGAGCGGCGCTCCAGCAGCATGTCCCAGTGGGTCCGCGGCGGCTTGACCTTCTTGGGCTCGGGCACCTCGCCCTCGATCAGGGTTCCTTCGAGACCGTTGCGGCACAGCCAGCTTCCGGGGATCTCTGCGTCGTCAGCGAACGGAACCTCGAACTCCTCGCCGTTGTCCGTCCGGTACTTCGCGACCTGGCGCGGCGCCAGGTCATGGTTGCGGTCGGTCTCGTAGCTGACCGCTCCGAGTCGACTGCCCCTCAGCACACGATCAGCCATCAGAATCTCCTTGCGTAATGGTTATGCGTAACACTTCATGATACCGCTACCTGAGCCGGGCAGGCTCCCCACGGACGTCCCGCAAGCATTGCGGGGCGGGTTGATGCGCCTATCGGATGCCCGCCCGGTTTAATCTCGTGCCGTGACACGCCGCTCCCGACCGCAACCGTGCCGCTGGTGCGGCCGCGATGTCGGTGACGCCGGTCTGGGACGGCGCCGACAGTACTGCCGTCAGTCATGCCGACAGCGGGCCTACGAACAGCGCGCCCAATTGAATAACCCGGGGAACGGGGCTGCCATTCCCGAGGACGCCGTAGTGCTCTCCGCCGCGGAGGCCGCCCAACTGTCCGACCGGGTATTCCAGGTGCGGTGTGCGGCCGAGGATGTGGTCACCGCGGTCGATGAGGGTGCCGACGGCGCCGAACTGCGTCAACTATGCGAGGCGCTGCTCAGCGCCGCCAAAGCGGCGGACGGGTGGCGCTGAGCGGGGCCGCGTCATGCAGCATTGAATGCGGCACCGTGCTCAGCACGCGTACTCGATCCCCACTCCGGCCGCCGGTGGTGTCCGCCGGGTGCATCCGTAGGCGTCGATCCCGTCATCGCTGTAGCGCACCGCCGTCTGGCGGGCGTAGTTGACGCAGAGCAGCGCTGAGGCGTCCGTGCGACAGCGGAAGTCGCCGAAAGACAGCGAACGATCCGGCGGCAGGGGTGCGCCCTGACCGGCGGCGAACCGGCCCGGGTCGCCGTGGGCGGAGCCGATTCGGACCGCGGCGCCGTCGAAATCCACCCAGCCGCCCTTCCAGACCCCGTAGATGTCCGCCGGAGCCGGTGGCGGGTCGGCCAGGTTGACCAGGCAGGCCAGGTCGCCCGCACCCCGCCGCAGATCAGTCATACAACTCGTCCCCGCCGGCGTGGTGAAGGCGACGTCCTCGCCCAGCGGTGTGCTGGTTCCGCCCCGCAACGCGACCTGGAAATCGGCCGTGTCGACCGGCCCGGCGGCCTGCACCCACGCGATGGCCTCGTCGACCGTGGCGCCGGCTGCGGGAGCTGCCGTGGACTTGCTGGTTGTCGTCGGGCTGGAGGTTGTCGTACCGGTGCCGGAGGGCGCAGCCTGGCCCGCCTGGCGGGACGGTGAGATTGGGGTGAGCTTGCCGGTTCCCGGTGTCTCGGTCGCCGGGGAACACCCCGCCGCCAGCAGTCCGACCGCCGACAAGGCAGCCAACACCCCCGCGCTTCGCATCAGGCCAGGTTAGCCGCGCTACGGTCGTGACATGGCCCAACACTCCGTCCGCGCCACCACCACCAGCGGCGTGGTCGAAGGATTCGCCCGCGATGGCGTCAACCGCTGGCGGTCCATTCCCTACGCTCAGCCACCGGTCGGCCCGCTGCGGTTCCGCGCGCCGCAGCCGCCCCAGCCGTGGTCCGGGGTGCGACCTTGCTTCAGCTACGCCAACTGCGCCCCGCAACAGCGCCGCTACACCATGATCGCGCCGGGGAAATACCAGCCGATGAGCGAGGACTGCCTGACGCTCAACGTCGTCACCCCGCGCTGGTCCGGCCCGGCTCCGGCGCACGACCCGCTGCCGGTGATGTTCTTCATCCACGGCGGCGGCTACATCCTCGGCAGTTCGGCTACCCCCCTTTACGACGGCGCCGCGCTGGCCCGCCGCGGGTGCGTGTACGTGTCGGTCAACTACCGGCTGGGCGCTTTGGGCTGCGTGGACTTCTCATCGTTGTCCACACCGGACACTCCGTTGGAGGACAACCTCTTCCTGCGAGATATCGTCGCGGCCCTGCGCTGGGTGCGGGACAACATCGCCGCCTTCGGCGGGGATCCGGGCAACGTCACGATTTTCGGGGAGAGCGCCGGCGCGCACGCGGTGGCCACCCTGTTGGCCGTCCCGGACGCTGAAGGCCTTTTCCGCCAGGCTATTTCGCAGAGCCCGGCATCAGGGATGGTCAGCACCCCAGAGGTCGCCGCCGAGGTTGCCGAACGGTTCGCCGAACGGTTGCAGGCCGGACGCGATGATGCCGCTCAACGGCTGATGACGGCCACCCCGGCCGAGTTGGTCCACGCGATGGACTGGGTGATGCGGCACAGTCTCACGAACATGCTCGGCGCCGCCGCCGTCGGGCCCACCTGCGGTGAGCAGTATCTGCCCTTGGACCCGTTCGAGGCGATGCGCAAGGGTACGGCGCACAAGGTTCCCCTGATCGTCGGCACGAACGCCGATGAGGGACGGTTGTTCACCCGGTTCCTCAAACTGCTGCCCACCACCGAGCACGCCATCGAACGCATCCTCGCGCGCACCCCGCCCGAGGTGCGAGAGCGGATTCTCGCCGCGTACCCGCACTACCCGCATCCGAAGGCCTGCGTCGAGTTCGGCGGCGACATGATCTTCTCCACGGCGGCATGGCAGATCGCCGAAGCGCACGCCAAGCTGGCACCTACCTACGTCTACCGCTACGACTATGCGCCCCGCACCCTGCACTGGGCCGGCTTCGGTGCGACGCATGCCACCGAGCTACTGGCTGTGTTCGGGATCTACCGTTCCCGGGTCGGTGCGGTGCTGACCGCGGGGGTGGACCAACGTGCCGCAGTCAAGGTCAGCCACCTGGTTCAGACCCGCTGGCACGAGTTCGCCCGCACCGGACTGCCCGGAGATGACTGGCCGGCCTACAACCGCGAACAGCGCCCCGTCCTGGTTTTCGACCGGCACACCCACATCGAGTACGACCCGCACCCGCACCGCCGCGAGGCGTGGGCGGGGTTCACCCTCGCCTCCGGGTAGCCCCCGACTCCTAGCACCGCTCCCGGTCGGCCACCCGATACGTTGACGGAATGACTGACGAGGGAATGACTGACGCCCTGATCGAACGCCCCGATGATCTCACCGCCGAGTGGCTGACCGCCACCATCGGTGCCGGGACGGTCGAGTCGTTCACCGTCGACCGGATCGGCACCGGGCAGATGAGCGAGTGCTACCGCATCGGGCTGCGCTACGCCGACGGGGACGGTCCCGCCTCGGTCGTGCTGAAGGTCGCCGCGAGCGATCCGGTGAGCCGGGGCACCGGCAAAGCGCTCGGGCTCTACGAACGCGAGGTGCGGTTCTACCAGGCCGTCGCACCCCGGCTTGGCGGGCCGATTGCACCCCGCCCTGGCGGGCCGATTGCCCAGTGCTATCACGCCTCCTACCAGCCAGACACCGGAATCTTCACGTTGCTGCTCGATGACGCCGCCCCGGCCGAGGTGGGCGATGAAATCCGTGGCGCCTCAATCGAAGACGCCGTGCTGGCACTGACCCAGCTGGGTCGGCTGCATGCGCCGCTGATCGGCAGTGCAACGCTCGCCGAGGCGGAATGGCTCAATCGGGAAACCCCGATGAACCAGGCGGTGATCGCGACGCTGTTCGCCGGATTCGTCGACCGCTACGGCCAGTCGATCACACCGGAGCAGCGGCTGGTCGGCCAGCGTCTGGTCGACAGCTTCGATGCCTACACCGCCGCCGAGTCCGCCCCCGACCGGGTGCACGGCCTGGTGCACGGCGACTACCGCCTGGACAACATGCTGTTCGGCCGTCCGGGATCGCTGCGAGGCCTGACCGTGGTGGACTGGCAGACAGTCACCTGGGGCCCGGCCATGATCGACCTCGCGTACTTTCTCGGCTGCGCGCTGCCGGTCGCCGACCGTCGCGCCCACTACGACGAACTGCTCGCCGCGTACCACGCGGGAATGGGATCCAACCCGCCGCTCACCCTCGAGCAGATCCGCGAGGGGGTGCGCCGGCAGAGCTTCTTCGGGGTGATGATGGCGATCGTCTCATCGATGCTGGTCGAGCGCACCGACCGCGGTGACCGGATGTTCCTGACCATGCTGGAACGACACAGCAGCCATGTCCTCGACACCGGTGCGCTCGACATCCTGCCCGCCAGCGGTAACCCTGGAGCCTCAGCCCCGAAACCCGATCCGGCCGACGAGGCGGCGCACCCGCCGGGAGACGAGCCGCTGTGGAACGAGAGTTGGTACTGGGACTTCATCGACGAGGAGCAGGGCATCGGCGGATGGATCCGGCTGGGCCTGATCCCCAACCAGAACGTCGCGTGGATCAACGCACTGGTCTGCGGGCCCGATGTCCCCACCGTCGCACTGCTGGACTTTCACGCACCGATACCGGCCGACCCGAACGACCTGCGCGGCCAGGGCATCGAGATGCGGCACGGCGCCACCGATGCGCTACAGGAGTACCGGGTCGCCGTGCGGGGCGAAGCCCGCTCTCACGCTGACCCGGCCGGCCTGCTGCACGGGCAACCTGGCGAGTCCGCCCGGCTGGCGATGGACCTGACCTGGAACACCACTGGGGCTCCCTACGCCTATCGGATCACCACCCGCTACGAAATCCCCTGCACCGTGACGGGAACCGTCACAGTCGACGGGAGGGAATACACCATCAACGCCGTCCCGGGCCAGCGCGACCATTCTCACGGGGTCCGGGACTGGTGGAGCATGGATTGGGTCTGGAGTGCCCTGCACCTCGACGACGGCACTCACCTGCACGGCGTCGACCTGCGCATTCCGACGTTGCCGCCGGTCAGCGTGGGTTACCTCCAGCCCCCGGCCCAACCGCTGGTCGAGACCACGTCGGTGACAGCCACAGCGGAATTGGACGACGACGGACTGCCGTTGACCACCACACTGCACTTCGAGCCCGGCGGACTCGATACGACCATTGAGGTACGCGGCAACGCGCCGGTCAGGCTGGAATCGCCGGACGGACGGGTCAGTTTCTTCCCCCGTGCGTGGGCGACGGTGTCCACCAACGACGGAAGGCGCGGGGTGGGCTGGCTGGAGTGGAATCGCAACCAGCCCGCCCCGGGCTACCGACCCTAGTTCTTGACGACCTGCGTGCCGCCGGCCATCTCATCGTGCTTGCCCTGCTTGGTCGGGCTGTTGTTGATGGTCACCGCGATGACGATGTAGGCGATGACAGCCAGCAGACCGCCC